>NZ_NFIL01000100.1:0-1245 GCF_002161755.1 Flavonifractor sp. An4
TGGTACAGATGGAATTTACCCGGGCGGACAGCTACGGCTATATCAAGGAGGTATGGGGCCTGGAGACCCGCGCCAGCGCCTGCACCTTCTGCCCCTTCCATAAAAACCACTTCTATCAGCACCTCAGACAGCATGAGCCGGAGCAATACGCTCAACTGGTTCAAATGGACGATCTGCTGCGGGTCAAGGTGCCGAAACCGCCCATGGACTCTGACCTCTACATCTCACGGAGCAGAAAGCGGTTGAAGGATCTGACCCCGGAAGACTGTGCTGACGCAGAATATTTTGATTACCGCGGGGAGCAGATTTGGAACGGCTTTTAAGGCCGCGGAACTACACAAGAACAAGGAGGTAAACCAGATGAACCAACTGACACTGACAGACCACACTTATCTGTACCTGGGCTCTCTGTCCGAGGCCAAGCGCAGCAATGAGGCGGGGCTGTGGCGGGCGAGCCACCAGTGCAACATCGCCTGCAAGCAGGCCATTGAAGCGGCCATCCGGGCCGGCTTCGACGGTATGCACCTGAAAGCGGACTGCGCCCGCGGCGTCATCGCCCAATATGGCTTCAAGCGCGTGGGCTGGGTGCTGGCCAACACCATTCAGAAGAAGCGGTGGGACGGCCGGTTCCGTCCCCGCCACAAGGAGTGGGCCGACACCATCTTCATCCCCGCCTGCGACCGGACAGGCGAGTACATCGTGGAGAGCCACCCAGCGGTGCTGGACGGCTTCGTGGAAGCATTCCTGGACGAGGTAAAGGGACTCTCCCTCTTTGACGCCTCCCAGTGCGACACACTTTCGGGCCGCAGTCTGGAGGGAGAAGTCCTGGTCCTGAGCCCGGCGGCGCTCAAAGAGTCCTGCTGGTCTCCCCGCAATCAGCTCTGGCTGGCGGAAAGCGGCTTTGGGTGCAGTCCTCATGCTTCCGGCCGGGCAATCTATGCCACCTGCCTCGGGGATGGGGAATGGGCCAGATGGAACAGGAGCGATTTCATCGGCATCCTCCGGGACGAGTATTTCCCGGAGTGGGCAAAGCAGACCGTAGACACGCTTCGGAAAGCAGAACAGGAGGTGCACGATGGCATATCTTCCTAATGTTCTCAGGGAAACCAGCGAGGGGCTGAATCAAATCCCGATTCAAGACATCCTGTTCCAGAAGCGGGAGATTTTCTGCATTGGGCCCATCACGGAGGACACCGCCTCGGCGCTGGTTCTGCAGCTCCGCTTCCTTCAGCAGGACGCACCCGG
>NZ_NFIL01000101.1:0-1241 GCF_002161755.1 Flavonifractor sp. An4
CATACCTCCTTTGTGAAGTCATCGTGGGAATGAGGTTTGATCCCACACTGTCCGCTCCACACTCCCGGCGGGGAAACCGCCGCAGACAGCAGGAGGTCTGACTGTAAACAAGGTTAAAAAGGTATAGGACAAGACGATGCAACAGCCCGTGACGCTTAACACCTTGCTCCGCTCGATACGGCTGCCGCAGTACCCGCAAGCGGATGCGGGGACTTCTGTTTCCAGGCCTGCATGAAAAGCCGGAAGCCTTTCGGCTCCCGGCTTTTCATGCTATGGACTTTGCTGTGCAGGTCTGTGACAGTCATTTGTGTACCTTTTCCATGTATTATTAAACCTAAAATAAACATTGAAATAAAAAAGTATGGTTATGACCTGCACCGACTGTCACACCCCCGCCCCGCTCTCACTCGTCGGGAACTGGACCGCCGCAACAGCAGGTCATTATAGTCCTTGACCCCCTGCGGCGGATTATCCAATACCAGGTAATCGGTCAGGAGGCGTTGGAGGCTCTGGGCCGCCATGCGTCCGGCATCGTCATTGTCCAGGCAGAGGACAATGCGCCTGATCGGATTGCGCTCCAGATACTGCCCCAGGGCCCGGGGCATCTTATCACGGCCGCGGCGGTTCGGGCCATAGACGCCGGACAGGGAGAGGGTGTTGGCCGTGCGCCAGTCCCGCCCCTCCTGCTTCAGTATGGTCAGGTAGGAGAGGGCGTCAATGGCGCTTTCAAAAACGCAGAGGGTCTGCCGCGGCCCCGCCCTGACGGGAACAGCGAAGGAGAACCGCTTATCGCTCCCGGCCACCTCGCCCATGAAGGCGGAACGAGGGTATGTGCCCCGAAGGGCGGCATACCTGGGCGTGTTTCCGTCGTAGCCCACGAACACGCAGTTGTGGTGGGCTGCATCCTCATAGAGCTGGTTGTTTCGGATGCAGGTGCGGAGAATTTCAGCGTCGATGCCGCGGCCAGTCAGGTAGGCCATGACCCGCCGGTCATTAGTGTGGCGGGGTGGCAGATGAAACGGCTGGGGCCTGCGCCGCTCCGGGGGGACAGGCGCCGCCGGGGGCATGGGCCCTGCGCCGAGGATCTGCCGCACGGCGTCCGGCAGAGACAGGCCCCGCACTTCCACAAGATAGTCCAGCGCGGTGACGCCTCCCACGCCACGGGACCACCAGTACCATTTCCCATTGGAGAGTTTGAGGCTGCTGTGGGTGCGTGTGGCGTAGGAGCCGTTGCCGTGCGG
>NZ_NFIL01000102.1:0-1223 GCF_002161755.1 Flavonifractor sp. An4
TTCTCCAGCTGGGGCGGCACCGCGATCCACCCCTCCATCCAGCACTCCGTCCGGTGGCTCTGGCTCTGCAGGCCGTGGCCGCCGTCCTCTCTGGCCCCGATCTCAATGATGGTCAACATTCAAATCCCTCCTGATCCATGCAAATAAGTGGTACAACAGCCTGCGGAGCCACCCCGCCCGGTCCCGGCGGCCTCCCCCCTGCTCCTCCAGCCAGGCCAGCAGCTTCCCGGAGCTCCAGCCCTCGGGCTGTATCTCCAGAACCGGCCCACCGGCGCTCACCGTCCGCACCTGCCCGCCCCGCACAAAGCGGAGCAGCAGGTTTTTCAGATGAATGGGAGCAGGCTTTGGGGTGATTCTGTTCCGCTTTTGGTAGGTCCGCTTCTTCCGGGGCTCTTCTTCCATTGGCAAGTCATTGAAGTGGGCCATGAGCCGCTCCTCCAGCTGGTCCAGGCCCCGTACCTCCACCTGCTCCCCCAGGGCCAGGCTCTCAAGGCGGTGCAGACCGCACCGGATGGACCGGAGCACCGAGGCGTGGTCCACCCCCAGCAGGGTACCGATCTCCCGCAGAGAGAGCCACTCCCCATAGTAGAGGTACAGATAGGTCTGCTGGCGTGGGGTGAGCCGGTCCAGCACTGCTTTCAGCACCTCAGGCTCCCCCAGGTCCACCACCAGAGGTCCCCCCTCCTGGCGGCCCAGCAGCTGATAGAGAACTCTGGCATCCTCTGCAATCCGTTTCTGTCCCCGCTGGAGGGTGCGGCACACGGTGGAGCGGTTCCTCCCCGTCTCCCGGGCCACCTGAGCCTGCCGTCTGCCTCCGTTGGTACCGGCCAGATAGGCCTCCTGGACAGGGCTGATCCCACTCCGGGCCGCCCGAACAGCCAGGCGCATCTTGTCCTGCTCAGTAGGCCCCTCGGGGTCCTCGGCGCTCTCCAGTTCCGCCCAGGTCTGGTATTGGAACTTATCCCACTGCCAGCCCTCCAGGCCGGACCAAGTCCTGCCCCGGCTGATCTTGTGCCGGGGCATCAGCTCCCGTAAAAGCCGGGAGCAGTCCAACAGATCCTCCCCGATCCGGGCCAGCTCCAGACGGATGGCCCGGGCCTCCCGGCCTTGTACGCCCTCCAGCTTGGCCTGAAGGGCGGTCTTTTGTTCCCGCAGGGCCTTGGCCTGGGCTTTGATCTCCCTGGCCCGGCTCATTTTTTACTCATATCCGTCCGGGGCGCCCG
>NZ_NFIL01000103.1:0-1206 GCF_002161755.1 Flavonifractor sp. An4
ATGCAGCAGGTCAAAACCGGCCTTGTTAAATACATTGATACTGACGTTCTCCCCCATCTGACCGGCATTAAAAAGCTGGGCCTGGGCATCTACACGGCGCTGGCCGCCAACAACGTGGTCGGTCTGATGGAGAAGTACCGGGAGCATCCTGCGGTCGCCGTTCTGGACGTGATCGACGCCGAGGGCAACGTGGATATCGACAAGCTGTATCAAGCCGTTGCTCCGCAGTTTGCTAACGGAGAAAAGCAGGTCATCAATATTCCGCTCATTGGGGACATGACCGTTGACAAGTCTGACCTGGAAAAGCTCTACCGCTACATCAAGGGGTGATAACCATGAAAATGATTGCTGAAATCGTTGAGGATATCCGCGAGGAGCTGGACAGCGCCGAGCACTACGCAAAGAAGGCCACCCAGTACAAGGGTATGGACGACCGCCTGTCCTCTATGTACGCCACTATGAGCGCTCAGGAACTGTCCCACGTTGATACTCTGCACGAACAGGCTGTACGCCTGATCCAGGCGCAGAAAGCCGATGGGCATGAAGTCCCCGCCGGTATGCAGGCGGTTTGGGACTGGGAACACTCCCACCTTATGGACCGTGTGGCCCGAATCAAGGTTCTTCTGGACGCCGCCCGCCGGTAATCCCGTGTGTAACGGCGTGTGCAATTTGTGTGTTAAATTCCGGTTTTGCACTACCGAAACCGGAAACGCACACACTAAACTGGAATCGCTCTTTCCGTTGCAAGAGTAAGAAAAAACCCTGTATCCGTTGCGGATACAGGGTTTCTCTTTTGGCGCAGAAGGAGGGATTTGAACCCTCGCGACGGTTTCCCGCCCTACTCCCTTAGCAGGGGAGCCCCTTCGGCCACTTGGGTACTTCTGCGTGCCGAATGAACATACCTTATAAAAGTGTGGCGGAGAGAGTGGGATTCGAACCCACGGATGCTTCCACATCGCCGGTTTTCAAGACCGGTTCCTTCAACCACTCGGACATCTCTCCACGTCCTGTCCAGGTCAAATGCAAAAAAGATTATACAATATAGTTCCCTACTTGTCAATCTCTTTTTTTCATTTTCTTCAAAAACAAGTGAATTGTCAAACTAAGTGCAACAGGAATTGAGTTCGAAGTCCCATAATTCCTGGGCAGAATGGAAATTCAAAACTTTGCGAGGCCTGGCGTTAATTAACGCCAGGTTTCGTTTTA
>NZ_NFIL01000104.1:0-1194 GCF_002161755.1 Flavonifractor sp. An4
GATACTGTAAATGAACTCAGGGCTGATGGACTCGAAGATATCGCACGCTTCGCGGTAGCTGCTGTACATTTTCATTGTGATTCCTCCTTGCGGTTTGGCTTTGTTGTGGCTATATCATAATATAACGCTAGCGATATATCAAGACGTAATGTTGCACAAATATAAACGCAATGATTTGTTGAAAATATATATCGCTATCACGATGAAAACGTGATACTATATTAAAAAATAAGGAGGTGAACTGATTGACGGTATCAAAGGCGCAGATTGCAGCGGTGGGCAGGTACGAGGCGAAAGCGTACGACAAAATTCTGCTCAGACTCCCAAAGGGGGAGAGGGACAGGATACAGGAGGCGGCAGAGGCCGCGGGGCTCAGCGTCAACGCCTGGATAAAAAGGGCGATAGAAAAAGAGTTTGATAGGGCGTAAAAAACTGCTCGGGGAGACCCGGGCGGTTTTTTTGCACGTTTTGGAAAACGCGTGTTAATGGACACTCAATATGTGCCAATATGATATTGGAGGCGGTGCAACCGCTATTCCATCCCTCTTTCTCTCTTCCTCCTTTTCCCCTATCCCGGCGGTGGTTTTCGCTTCTTTTCCCGCCGCCGGGACATATGGCCTTGTAGCTCAGGAGGATAGAGCGCCCTAACCTAATGGGGTGGGTGTCGCCGGTTCGAGTCCGGTCAAGGCCAGTGTGCGCACGCACCTTTCGCGTGTTCATCTTTTTGTTGGCACCCCGGAAAGACGGGGAACGCTCCAAAGGCCACGGGGCTGACTGTGGAAAGACACTATACCGGAGGCTTACAGTGCCTAATTATGCGCCGGAGAAGGGTAAAGGGCACCCTGTTTGCAGTACAGGAAGTGTGGGTGGCTGCAACGACCCACAACAGGCGGGAAACCGCCTGTATATGCCGCCTTGCGGTTGCACGAGACGGAGGCGGCACAAGCAGCGCAGTGAGGATGTAGCCTCGGGTAAGGACGTCCTATCACTCTATGGAGCTGGCAGAGGTGGGGGCCAGGGACGTACACGCATACGGGCGTATCACAAGCAGACTGTGACGGCCGGCAGGAGCCGGAGCACGACAGCAGCGGTAATACGTTCGTATACGGTCCTATACGGACGAAAAACAAAAAAGAAAGAAAAAAGTCCCCTTCTGGGGGGGGGGGGGGGGGGGGGGGGGGGGGGGGGGGGGGG
>NZ_NFIL01000105.1:0-1086 GCF_002161755.1 Flavonifractor sp. An4
TAGATGCCATGCCTGTTCTGCCAGAGGAATAGCGCCTGCCGGTCCTTCAGGCCCATGCTGTAATATGTTTGGAAGCTGGCCAGCCCGGAAGCTCTGATGCGCATATCCCGAAGGAAGGGAACATCCTCGGCCCCTACACACAAAAGCCGGTGTGTCCGGTTCTGCTCCTGATCCAGGCGCACGGTCTGATGTCTGTAAATCAAGTCGGACACCAGATCACAAAAGCCCACCTTGATGAGATGCTCGATTTTGGGCTGGGTGATATAAGATGTGAGAAGCGGCTTTAGTTCTACCGGCTCCTGGAAATAGCCGCAAAACTGCGTGACAGGGCAGTATTGCCACGGCGTGTCACGAAGGGCGGCCGGCAGGTTGCCGGGATAGACATAGCCGCAGACATCCGCCGCAAAGTTGTATTGCCAGCGGCTGAATACGGGACGGGTCCCGGCTTTCCATACGCCAAAGGAGCTGTAATATTGGCTGGTCTCCAGCTTGCCACTGGGTCTCTGACGGATGAACTGGCGGGCGGCCTCCCAAAGGTCCAAATCCTGGTTCGCATGATGGAGGGTAGCCTTGAACACCCGGACCACGACTTCGTCTGGAGCGGTCCTCTGTATGACCTGGCAGGTCTCCCGGTCGAACAGATTTCCCATGCGGCCGCGGGATTTCATTATCAGTTCCCGGCCGCAGGATGGGCAGAGGGCGTTCCCGTTGTACCTGACGCCGGACAGCGAGATTTCCCTGCCGCAGGCGGAGCAGACGCCGGGGACGGTTTTTCTGCCCTTCACGGCGTCATAGAAGAAGTACGCCGGCATGATTTTGCGGTACAGCCATCGTTTCAGGCCCTGGGGAACTGGTGGGACAGACTGCATCCGGGCGTTGATCCTGCGGCGCTCCTTCCGTTGCCGGGCCTGCCGCCTGTTTTCCTGGACCAGCTTTTGATGGGCCGTCAGGCAGCCGAAGCCGTCCTGCGTATCATCATGGAAAAAGCGGCTGATGCACTTTCGGTCAGACTGGGTAAGGAAGGCACAGCGGGAGACGAAGTTCCAATCAGGGGACAGCCGCTCAAAGCACGCCGTGCGCCAGGAT
>NZ_NFIL01000106.1:0-1086 GCF_002161755.1 Flavonifractor sp. An4
TCGTGCTCATCCTGTTCACGGCACGCCGCTTTCTGCTTTGACGGCTGTGCCAAGTGATACAGGGGATGGTCCTCCAGGCGGTATTTCTCCACCTCCTTTGGTGCGCCGCCCCGTGTAAACAGCCACGCATGGTTTAAGGGCATGTTCAGAATGGTGTGGACAGACTTGTTGGCCTTGACGGAGATGTACCGGGCCGTTGCCAGCTCCTGTCCGCCCAGGTAGAGCAGGTGGTCGCAGTTGCTCAGAATGGTAACGGCCTTGTCGTGCCCGTATGCGGCCTCCAGCTGTGCAAGGCTCTGGAGGATGATGCTGACGCTGATCTCCCGGGAGCGGATGACGGAACTGATCTGGTCGAAGTCAGCGATGCACCCTGCGGCTCCGGCGGCGAAGTCGTCCAGGATAAGGCGGACCGGGATGCGCAGACGGCCGCCCGGGCACTGGTCGGCATGGCGGCAGAGATTTTGAAGCGCCTGGGTGTAGAACAGCGTTACCAGAGCGTCCATGGACCGGTCTGTGTCGCTGATGGTCAGGAACACGGCTGTCTTGCGGTCGCCAAGGCTCTGGAAATAGATTTGGCTGAAGTTGGTAAACAGCTTCTGTGCCCCATGGAAGGCAAAGGGGGACAGCTTTTCCGCCAGGAACGCCTGGATGCTGGCATAGGTCCTGGGGGACTTCTGGATGTTGCGGAGCATCTGATACTGCGCCGCCGCGAAGCTGTCAGGGGCGAAGGTGCAGACCTCCTCGAACAGCCGGTCAAAGCTGCCGTTCCCCATCTCCCGCAGGAGCCGGATCACACTGCCCAGATGATGCTCCTGGCGGGGAAGATACTCCAGCACATAGGAAATCATGGCTGAAAGCGCCATCTGGGCGGCCTGCTCCCAAAACGGGTCGTTCTTTGTCTTGACGGGAGAGAGGGCGGCGGCGATTTGAAGAATGTCCTGCTCATGGCAGCACCTACGCTTTTGGTCGCGGCGTACATACATGAGCGGATTGTACCCATAGGAAGAAGCGGCACAATCCTGGAAGTTGATCTCGATGACCTGATAGCCGTTCTTCCGCAGGGCCCTGCCGGTCTTTTTGCACAGG
>NZ_NFIL01000107.1:0-1049 GCF_002161755.1 Flavonifractor sp. An4
CCAGGGTGATCTCCAAGCTGCGGGGACAGGGAACACCCACGGTGGAACTGATCCAGGCGGTGGCTGCCTCTTTTGCAAACGGTCAGGTCGAGGTGGTGGAGCATCAGGACACCTATTGCTTTACGGTGAAGTTTGTTTCTGTCCTGGGAGTCCCACCCAACATTGATGATCTGACGGCGTCCATCAACGAGATCAAGCCAGCACACCTGAGCTTTGTTTATGAGTATCTCTTCCACCAATGGCAGAAACTCAGGGCTTATACATGGGGCCAACTGGCGTCAAAGACATGGAAGGATGTTAGGGAGGGAGAGCTGCCGTGACAAGGACCACGTATTACAACCTCAAAAAGCCAGGGGACAGCGATAATGTTCTGATCTCCGATCTGAATGAGAACATGGATATTCTGGATCAGGCCCTGCACGACATGGATGATCAGGTGGGTCGCCTGTGGAAAACCATCTCATTCACCTCAGGCCAGTGGAGCGGCAACGCACTGCGCATCAAGTCTGGTACACATGGCATGAAAAACGGCTTGCGGGCCTTCCAGCTGTTCCATCAGGTGGATGGGGCCCTCAGCGTAAACACGTGGGCGGTCAGATGCACGGATGTGACTTACGAAAGCTCCACCGGAGACCTCGTCCTGAAGTGTGAGGATGCATACGCCGGTCAGATCTGTGTTTTGGTGTAGGCAGGAGGTCGTATGATGTCATGAAATCGCTGAGCGAATTGGCGGACGATTACCGGGAGGCGGCGGTCCGGCTGCGGCTGGCCATTGAGGACCGGCAGGCGCAGGCTGTCCGTGGGGACTCTGCCGCCGCCCGGGAGCTGGGACTCCTGCGTCAGATGCTGGGAGAGATGCGGGACCTGCGGCAGCTCACCCAGGGGTACTACACCCGGCCCAGGGACGGCACGTATACCACGTCAGACCTCCGGGCGCCCCGGACGGATATGAGTAAAAAATGAGCCGGGCCAGGGAGATCAAAGCCCAGGCCAAGGCCCTGCGGGAACAAAAGACCGCCCTTCAGGCCAAGCTGGAGGGCGTACAAGGC
>NZ_NFIL01000108.1:0-1034 GCF_002161755.1 Flavonifractor sp. An4
GTCTGGCCCGCTATGGAGATGACGAGGATGTATAAAATCGTCTACCTCCCTTTGGCGGAAGCGGACATTCTGGATGCCGTGGACTATATCGCCGGGAAGCTGGACGCCCCAAAGGCCGCGCAGGACTTGCTGGATGAACTGGACGATACGGTGGAGCGCATCTCCAAGTACCCATACGCCCACGAGCTGTATCGGACAACCCGGCCCATGCGGGATGAAATCCGCAAGGTGCCGGTGAAAGGGTATGTCCTGTATTACGCGGTGCTGGAGGACACGGTGGAGATCCGGCGCCTCCTCCATGGCCGCAGGGACCGGCAGAACATGGGACTGTAATTTCTGATACATGGTCAGGAACGCCCGCACGGTTGACCCGTGCGGGCGTTCCTGCTTCATCCTGCCAGCCGGTCTGTACTCTCCTGGTCCCCGATGTGGAGCAGGATGTCCAGCTCCGTGAGCCGGGCAGACTTCTCCGCCAATTCGGCCTCCTGGGGAAACGGCTTCTCCAGTTCTGCCTTTGCCGCCTCGCACTGCTGAAGGGTGTGGTCGATGGCGTCCTGTGTCTCCTGGATGCGCTGGGACAACCTGTCCAGCACATGGTCGATGCGGACAAGGTTCCCCTTGGCGTCCTGCCCAAGTTCTACGCTGTGCTCTGCGGAGCCCTTCAGTATGGCCTTATAGCAGAGTAAGCCGGTACAAAGCAGGACGGTAAAGCCGCGGTAGTGTCCTGCTTCCAGCATATTGTCACCCTTGACCTCGCTGCACAACGCCAGAAGAGCCTCGCCGGCCGATGTGCGGTCCTGGTAGGCCCAGTTCCCAATGGTCATGCCGGCAAAGCCGTCTTTCGGATGCGGGTGCTGTTCTGCCAGGGTAAGGTCGGCTTCCAGCGCCTTCTTCAGTTCCCGGTTCTCCCGCAGTCGTTTGGGATAGCGGTTGAGCAGGTTGTCCTCCATGCGGTAGTGCTTGCTCATGTAGTCCGATTTCAACAGCTTCAGCCGGGTCACGTCCACATCCAGCTCCATGCGCTCCTTGATGCG
>NZ_NFIL01000109.1:0-991 GCF_002161755.1 Flavonifractor sp. An4
GGCTTCGTGGAAGCATTCCTGGACGAGGTAAAGGGACTCTCCCTCTTTGACGCCTCCCAGTGCGACACACTTTCGGGCCGCAGTCTGGAGGGAGAAGTCCTGGTCCTGAGCCCGGCGGCACTCAAAGAGTCTTGCTGGTCTCCCCGCAATCAGCTCTGGCTGGCGGAAAGCGGCTTTGGGTGCAGTCCCCATGCTTCCGGCCGGGCAATCTATGCCACCTGCCTCGGGGATGGGGAGCGGACCAGATGGAACAGGAGCGATTTTATCGGCATCCTCCGGGACGAGTATTTCCCGGAGTGGGCAAAGCAGACCGTAGACACGCTTCGGAAAGCAGAACAGGAGGCGCACGATGGCATATCTTCCTAATGTTCTCAGGGAGACCAGCGAGGGGCTGAACCAGATCCCGATTCAAGACATCCTGTTCCAGAAGCGGGAGATTTTCTGCATTGGGCCCATCACGGAGGACACCGCCTCGGCGCTGGTTCTGCAGCTCCGCTTCCTTCAGCAGGACGCACCCGGGCAGGAGATCACCATGTATATCAACAGTCCCGGGGGCGAGGTCCCCAGCGGCCTTGCCATCTACGATGTCATGAAGGCGGTCGGCTGTCCGGTGCGGACCATCTGCACCGGAACCGCCGCCAGCATGGCCGCAGTCCTGTTCCTGTCCGGCGACCGGCGGGACATGCTGCCCCACGCCAAGGTCATGATACACGACCCGTTGATTCCGGGCGGCGTGGGCGGAAGCGCGCTGAACGTGGACGCCATCGCCAGGAACCTCATGCAGACGCGCCGGACGGTTGCGGACATCATCTCGGCCCACACCGGCAAAAGCCTGGAGGAGGTACTGGACAAGACCGCCTCAGACAGCTACTTCGACGCCGGGGAGGCCGTGGAGTGGGGCCTTGCCGACAGAGTCATACACCAGCTGTAAATCAGGAGGTACTATGTCAGAGAGAATTTTATACAAAGGCCCCTGTATCAGCAACGATAC
>NZ_NFIL01000011.1:0-73125 GCF_002161755.1 Flavonifractor sp. An4
GAGCTCGGTGGTCTCCCTGGCCAACGTCATTGTCCAGGCCAACATCAATTCCTTTGATTCCGCTGCCATGGCGGGCTGTGGCGCCTACAGCCGTATCGAAGGCTTTGCTTTCCTGCCGGTGACCTGCTTCGCGTTGGCCCTGTCCACCTTTATCAGCCAGAACCTGGGCGCCCACCGCTTCGACCGGGTGCGGGCAGGTATGAAGTTCGGCCTGGTGTGCAGCCCCATTTTGGCAGAGGCCATCGGCGGGATCATCTTCCTGGCCTCCCCGCTGCTGGTGGCCGCCTTCAACAGCGAGCCGGAGGTGGTGGCCTTTGGTGTGGCCTACGCCCGTACGGTGTCCCTGTTCTACTGCCTGCTGTCCTTCTCCCACTGCTGCGCCGGCATCCTGCGGGGCATGGGGCGGCCCATCGTACCCATGGCCATTATGCTGACGGTGTGGTGCGCCCTGCGTATCACCTACATCACCCTTACCGTGCGGGTCATCCCCGACATCCGGGTGGTCTATTGGGCCTATCCCCTCACCTGGTCCATCAGCTCGGTGCTCTTCGCCCTCTGCCTGCGGCAGCTGCTGCGGCATATGCCCCACGGCGAGCTGCAAAGCGCGCCCATGTGACCGGACAGGGGGAAAACACAGTGAGAGTGGAGAAAACTCCGGCGGTATTTGTACACAATTCCCGTTGCAATCACGGGAAAAAGAGGGTATAATGACTCCAACCTAGAAAAGTGAGGCGTACAGGCATGACCAGACGTTCCCTCACAACTGCATCCTTCCTGTTTTCCTTTGGCTGGGCTCGATTTATGGGCACCGGCTTTTTTGGCATGGGAAAATAGCAGGATGGAGTAAATGGGTGGGCCCTATGGGGCCTGATATTACCTTGTAACACAGACAGGGCGCTCATTGATTTCATCAATGAGCGCCTATTTTTGTCACTGGAAAGGAAGCGTGTCATATGGTAGTCGTCATGAAGCCCGGTACCCGGCAGGAGGATATTCAACATCTGGCAGATAAACTGAAGCAGCTGGGCCTGGAAGTGGGCATTACCAACGGCGTGGGCTGCACCATTCTGGGCCTGGTGGGTGATACCACCGCCGTGGATATGGACAAGATTTCCATCAACCCCAACGTGGAGCGGGTCATGCGGGTGCAGGAGCCCTACAAGAAGGCCAACCGCAAGTTCCACCCCGAGGACACGGTGGTCACCGTGGGCAATGCCAAGATCGGCGGCGGCAACTTCTCCGTCATTGCCGGCCCCTGCTCGGTGGAGAGCGAGGAGCAGATCTGCGCCGTAGCCGAGGACGTGAAGCGCTCCGGCGCGGCCATGCTCCGGGGCGGCGCCTTCAAGCCCCGCACCTCCCCCTACTCCTTCCAGGGCATGGGTGCTCCCGGCCTGGATCTGCTGGTGGAGGCCCGGGCCAAGACCGGTCTGCCCATCGTCACCGAGATCATGGACCCCCGGATGGCCGACCTCTTTGAGCGGGAGGTGGACGTGGTCCAGGTGGGCGCCCGCAATATGCAGAACTTTGAGCTGCTTAAGGAAGTGGGCAAGATGAGCAAGCCCATCCTGCTCAAGCGGGGCCTGTCCAACACCTACGAGGAGTGGATTATGTCCGCCGAGTACATCATGGCCGAGGGCAACGAGAACGTGATCCTGTGCGAGCGGGGGGTGCGCACCTTTGAGACCTACACCCGCAACACTCTGGACGTGTCCGCCATCCCCGCCGTCAAGCAGATGAGCCACCTGCCCGTCATCGTGGACCCCTCCCACGCCGCCGGAATGTACTGGATGGTGGAGCCCCTGGCCCTGGCGGCCGTGGCGGCTGGCGCCGACGGCCTCATCATCGAGGTACACAACGATCCCGCCCACGCCAAGTGTGACGGCCAGCAGTCCCTCACCCCCCAGAAGTTCGACGCCCTCATGCACAAGGTGGGTATGCTGGTTGACCTGGTGGAGAAAAAGTTGGTAAAATAAAAAGAAATGACGCAGGGGCGGCCAGAAAGATTGCTCCTACGGTATTATGGAAAGGACGAAGTGCCCATGAAGACCCTCACCGTTGCCCTGCCGGGGCGGGAATATGATATCCTGATCCAGCGGGGCCTGCTGGACCAGGCGGGAGCATACTGCCGGAAGGCCCTGCCCCGGGCGGGCAGGCTCTTTGTGGTCACCGACTCCAACGTGGCCCCCCTCTATGCCCCCCGGCTGGAAGCAAGCCTCACCGCCGCCGGGTTTTCTGTGACGATCCATGTTGTGCCCGCCGGAGAGGCCTCCAAGTGTGCCGGTCAGCTGGCCGGCCTGTGGGAGGCCATGATGGCCGCCGGGCTCACCCGTACCGATGCCGTGGTGGCTCTGGGCGGCGGCGTGGTGGGGGACCTGGCGGGCTTTGCCGCAGCTACTATCCTGCGTGGGGTGGACTTTGTCCAGATCCCCACCACCCTGCTTGCCCAGGTGGACTCCTCTGTGGGAGGCAAGGTGGCCATCGACCTGGAGGCGGGCAAGAATCTGGCCGGTGCCTTCTGGCAGCCCAAGCTGGTGCTGATGGACCCGGATACCCTGGATACCCTGCCCGACGCCACTTTTGCCGACGGTATGGCAGAGGTCATCAAGTACGGCTGTATCCTGGACGGGACCTTCTTTGATTTCCTGGCCCACCGGCCCAGCCGAAAGGAAATTATGGCGGAAATCGAACACGTTCTGTATACCTGCTGCAATTTAAAACGAATTGTTGTGGAAGAGGACGAGCGGGACACGGGAAAACGGATGCTGCTCAACTTCGGCCACACCCTGGGTCACGCCTATGAGAAGGCGGGCCACTATGAAACATGGACCCACGGTCAGGCGGTGGCCGCCGGTATGGTGAAGGCCGCCGGACTGGGGGAGCGGCTGGGGATTACTCCGGCGGGGACGGCGGACAGGATTGCCGCCGTTCTCACCGCTCTGGATCTGCCGGTGGAGATCTCTTGTACGGCGGAGGAGTATGCCGCCGCCATTGGTCTGGACAAGAAGGGGGCGGGGGCGGACATCAGCGTGATCCTGCTGGAAGAGATGGGCCGGGCCATCCCCCATAAAATGCCCAAAGCCGCACTGCTGGAGGAACTGAAATGAATGTGACCATTACGCCGGCGGTCCTGAAAGGGACGGTGACGCCGCCCCCGTCCAAGAGCCAGGCCCATCGGCTCATCATTGCCGCCGCTCTGTCCGACGGCTTCTGCAAGCTATCCAACGTGGACCTGTCGGAGGATATCCAGGCCACCCTGCGGTGTATGCGCACCCTGGACGCCGACGCCTCCGCCGACGGTACTATCATCCGGGGGGCCGACCTGGTGGACGGCCATGAGGAGCCCGCCCCCGAGGTGATGGACTGCGGGGAGAGCGGCTCCACCCTCCGCTTTCTCATTCCGGTGGCTCTGGCCCTCAAGGGGGGCGGCAAGTTCACCGGCCACGGGCGGCTGATGGAGCGGCCTCAGGACCCCTACTTCGCCCTCTTCCGGGAGAAGGGCATCTTCTATGAGCAGAAGGACGGGGTGCTGACGGTGCGGGGCAAGCTGGCCCCCGGCGTCTACACCCTGCCGGGCAACGTGTCCTCCCAGTTTATTACCGGCCTGCTGTACGCCCTGCCCCTGCTGGAGGGGGACAGCGAAATCGTACTCACCACCGGCCTGGAGAGCCGGGGCTATGTGGACATGACCCTGGACGCCCTGGAACGGTTTGGAGTAAAGGCGGAATACGACGGCAAGCGCACCTTCCGTGTGCCGGGAAATCAGTATTACCAGCATCAGAATCTGGCCATTGAGGCCGACTGGTCCAACGCCGCCTTCTGGTACGGAGCTAAATTCCTGGGCTGCCCGGTGGAGATCGGCGGGCTGGATCAGGCCTCCGTTCAGGGGGACCGGGCCATTGCCGGATTTTATGACCAGCTGCAGGGGATCGGCAGCCTGGACCTGGATGTAAGCCAGTGCCCCGATCTGGTGCCCCCTCTGGCCGCCATGGCCGCCCTGCGATCGGGGGAGACCACCCGCATTGTCAATGCCGGGCGGCTGCGGATCAAGGAGAGCGACCGGCTGGCTACCGTGACCGAAGTGCTCAACGCCCTGGGGGCCCAGGTGGAGGAATATGAGGACCATCTGGTGATCCATGGAAAGGAGAAGCTGGCTGGAGGCGTTACCGTCTCCGGCCACAACGACCACCGTATTGCCATGATGGCGGCCATTGCCGCCATCCGGTGCGAAGCGCCGGTGACCATCACTGGTGCGGAGTGCGTCAAGAAGTCCTATCCACGGTTCTGGGAGGATTACCGCAGATTGGGAGGAGAACTGATATGCGACATATGATCTTCGGGGAGTCCCACGGCCCTGCCATCGGCGTGGTGCTGGAGGGGGTACCTGCCGGGCTGGAGCTGGATCTGGAACAGGTGCAGAAGGAACTGGACCGTCGCAAGCCGGGCCAGGACCCCACTGCAACTGCCCGGAAGGAGAGCGACCTGGTGGAGGTGCTCTCCGGGGTGTTTGAGGGCAAGACCACCGGGGCCCCTCTGGCTATGGTGATCCGCAACTCCGACCAGCACTCCAAGGACTATGAATCCATCCGGTACACCCCCCGGCCCAGCCACGGGGATTACGCCGGATTCATCAAGAGCAGAGGCTGTCTGGACTATCGGGGAGGCGGCCACTTTTCCGGCCGCCTCACCGCCCCGCTGGTGGCCGCCGGCGCGGTAGCCAAGCAGGTGCTGGCGGGCCGGGGTGTTCAGGTGGGTGCCCACATCAGCTCCATCTACGGCATCTGCGACGCCGCCCTGGAGGACCCGGAGGAACTGAAAGCTGTGGCGGCCAAATCCTTCCCGGTACTGAATGACAGCAAGGGAGAGGAGATGCGCCAGGCCATTCTGGAGGCCAAGGAGGAGCAGGACAGCGTGGGCGGCGCCATTGAGTGCGTCGTCACCGGCCTGCCCGCCGGACTGGGCGCCCCCGACTTCGGCTGCAATGTGGAGGGTATCTTCTCCCAGTACCTCTTCGCTGTACCCGCGGTGAAGGGCATTGAGTTCGGGGCCGGCGTGGCCTTCTCCCTCATGCGGGGCAGCGAGGCCAACGACCCCTTTGCCGTGGAGGACGGCAAGGTGGTCACCAAGACCAACCACGCCGGGGGCATCAATGGCGGCATCACCAACGGGATGCCGGTGACCTTTGAGGTCACCATCCGGCCCACTCCTTCCATCTCTCTGCCGCAGGAGAGCGTGGACCTGCGGACCGGGGAGGTGACGGAAATTGAGATCCACGGCCGCCATGATCCCTGCATCGTCCCCCGGGCGGTGCCGGTGATCGAGGCGGCGGCTGCCCTGGCGGCCTGCGCTGTATTGGGCATCTGATAAGGAGCGATGGATATGACGGAACTGGAGCAATATCGGCAGGAGATCGACCGCATCGACGGGGAACTGGTCAAACTCTTTCTGGAGCGGATGGCCGTCACCGGCAAGGTGGGGGAATACAAGCAGCGGGAGGGCATCCCGGTGCTGGACGCCAGCCGGGAGAAGCAGGTCATTGCCGCCAAGACGGCCCTGACCGACGATCCCGCCCGGAAGGCGGATCTGGCGGCGCTCTATGAGAGCATCATGGCCATCTCCCGCCGCCAGCAGCGCCATCTGGTGAAGGAGGGGGCGGAGGACCCGGGCTACGCCGCCTATCTGGCCGACCTGGCCAGAGTGCGTCAGCCGGTGGCCAATCCCCGGGTGGCCTACCAGGGGGAGCCGGGCTGCTACAGCGAGGAGGCCACCGTGGGTTTCTTCGGCGGGGACGTGAACAGCGTGGGCAAGCCCTGGTTCAACGATGTGTTCGCTGCGCTGGAGAGTGGTGAGGTGGATTACGCCATGCTACCGGTGGAGAACTCCTCCACCGGGTCTATCCGGCAGGTATACGACCTGATGGCCCAGTACCGCTATTACATTGTGGGAGAGTGGCAGGTGCCGGTGGAGCACTGCCTGGCAGCACTGCCGGGCGTGGAACTGTCCCAGATTACAACCGTCTATTCCCATGAGCAGGGGCTGATGCAGAGCGAGAAGTATCTGGATGCCCATCGGGACTGGAAGCGGGTGCCCACCCTGGACACCGCCGGTTCTGCCAAGCTGGTGGCGGAGAAGGGAGACCACACCGCTGCCGCCATCTGCTCCAAGCGGGCTGCCCAGTTGTACGGCCTCAACATCCTGGCTGAACGGGTCAACCACAATACCATGAACCATACCCGGTTTGCGGTGGTGTCCCCGGTGCCTGAACTGCGGCCGGAGCGCAATAAGATCAGCGCCGTGTTCCGTCTGCCCCACCAAAGCGGCTCCCTCCATGAGATCCTTACCATCTTTGCAGTCCAGGGGCTCAACCTGCTGAAGATCGAGTCCCGGCCCATCCCCGGGCGGGGTTTTGAGTACCTCTTCTTCCTGGATTTCACCGGCGACCTCACCGCCCCCGGCATGGACGGGGTGCTCCACGAGCTGAGCCAGCTGGCCACCGAGGTGCGCATTCTGGGCAACTACAAAGCCTGGGAGGAACAGGCATGAGGGACAACGTGGTGCTCATCGGCATGATGGGCTGCGGCAAGTCCACGGTGGGCAGGTTGCTGGCCAAGGAACTGGGCTTCACCTTCGTGGATACCGACCAATATATTGAGGAGGCCTTGGGCCGGTCCATCCCCGACATCTTTGCCAAGGAGGGAGAGGCCTTCTTCCGGGACTGGGAGTTGGGCGCGGCGGAGGAACTGGCCCAGCGGAAGAGTCAGGTCATTGCCTGCGGCGGCGGCCTGCCCACCCGGGCGGATTCCATTGCTTCCCTGAAAGAGAGTGGTACGGTGATTTTCCTACGGCGGGACCCGGGGGAGATCTACGACAATGTGTCTATGGGTGGCCGCCCCCTGGGCCAGCAGGGGAGAGAGGCCTTCCTGGAGCGGTACGCCGGACGGGAGCCCATCTACCTGGAGTGGGCGGACCATGTGGTGGATGTCCAGGCCACCCCGGCGGAGACCGTCCAGCGGATTTTGGAGGTGCTGAAATGAAATTTCTCGTCATCAACGGACCCAACCTGAACCTGCTGGGCAAGCGGGAGCCGGGTATTTATGGGGAGAACACCTATGAGAGCCTGTGCAAGCGGCTGGAGGAGTTTGCCGCCGCCCACGGTTCCACCGCCAGCTGCTTCCAGTCCAACCACGAGGGGGCCATCATTGACGCCATCCACGCCGCAGACGGGGTGTATGACGCCATCGTCATGAATCCGGGGGCCTTTACCCACTACTCCTACGCCATTCTGGACGCCCTGAAGGCGGTGGATGTGCCCTGCATCGAGGTCCATATCTCCAACGTCCACCAGCGGGAGGAGTTCCGGCACAAGAGTGTCACCGCCCCCGCCTGTGTGGGTCAGATCTGCGGCCTGGGGCTGTATGGCTACGAGGCAGCAATGGGTTACTTTCTCGCCAGAGAGATGTAACCGAAGAGAGCTTCCATAAATGAGCAAGGAGAGATTATGAAACATCCTTCCGTTCCCCTGCCCCGCATCGGAATGCGGGTCATCAAGACCGCTGTGGCGGTGATGGTGTCCTATGCGCTGTTCCTTCCCTTTGGCCTCACCTATCGGGAGGAGCTGGGAGGTATTTTGGGGCAGATGGGGCCTCTGTATGCCTGTATTGCCTGCATCATCTGCACCCAGAGCACCCTGGGTCAGACCTTCCGCCAGGGTATTTCCCGCCTCATCGGCGTCATTGTGGGCGGCGCCCTGGGTACCGCCACCCTGCTGCTGGGACCGGCCCTGGAGCATTTCTGGCTCAAGACCATCATTCTTGGTGTGGTATGTGTGGCAGGGGTTTGGTTGTGTCTGCTCATCAAGCGGCCCACCGCCTGCGGCATGGCCTGCATCCTGCCCTGTGTCATTCTCATCACCGGCGTCACCGGTGTGACCCGGTATTACTACGCCGCTGCCCGCATGATTGAGACCATTGTGGGATTGCTGGTGGCCCTGGCAATCAACGCCGCCCTCCCCGACCACCGGCCGGAGGGCGAACGGGGAGAGATGGATATGAATGTGGAACTGAAAAACACCACCCGCAAGCTGTGCGTCATCGGGGACCCGGTGGCCCACTCCAAGTCCCCTCTGATCCAGAATACCATGCTCAAGGCTCTGGGTCTGGACTATGTGTATCTGTGTCAGCCGGTGCCCCGGGGACAGTGCAGGGAATGGCTGGAGTGTGCCAAATTTGCCGGGTACGCCGGATTCAACGCCACCATGCCCCACAAGGAGGAACTGGTGCCCCTGCTGGATGAGCTGGACGAGGACGCCAGGCTTATCGGAGCGGTGAACACCGTCTGTATCCGGGAGGGCAAAACCTACGGCTATAACACCGATGGCGAGGGCTTCCTCCGGGCACTGGCCGACGAGGGCATCGACCCGGCGGGTAAAAAGGTGACGGTACTGGGGGCGGGAGGCGCCGCCAAGGCAGTATGTCTCAAGCTGGCCCAGGCCGGGGCGGGGGTCATCGTGTGCAACCGTACCCTCGACAAGGCTCAGGCCATCTGTGACCACGACCCGGAGCACCTTCATCCGGCGGGCTTTTCCCAGGATGAACTGGCCCGGGCGGCGGAGGAGTGCGACCTGCTGGTGAATTGCACCTCCCTGGGAATGGCGGACACCGCCGGACAGTTTGCCGACTTCTCCTTCCTGGATCATTTGAAGCCCGGCGTGCCGGTGGTGGATCTGATCTACATTCCCGCTGAAACCGAATTGCTCCGCCAGGCCAAAAAGCGGGGCCACAAGGCCATTAACGGGCTGGGCCTGCTGGTCAACCAGGCGGTGCTGGCTCTGGAGCACTTTACCCAGACCGAAATTGACGCCGCCGAGATGAAAAAGCGGATTGCCGAAGTGCTATAAGATAACGTAGAAAGGAGCCCCCGACGTTCCAATGGACGTCGGGGACTCCTTTTTTATTGCTCGTCGGGACCAAAGAGTTGGGAGATGGGCACCCCCAGCACCTGGGACAGGCCGTACAGCTCGATGTCGGTGACCGTACGCTGCCGGTCCTCAATCCGGGAGACCGAGCCCCGGCAGACATAGATCGCCATGGTTTCCAGCTTATCGGACAGGGCCTGCTGGCTCATGCCCCGCTTGATGCGCAGGGCCCGCACCTGCTCGCCCACCAGGTTTTTGGCAGTCCCGTCAATGATCCTGGCCATGAGAATACACCTCCTTTTGTCTTGACATAGGACAACCCCAACGTTATACTGAAAATCGTCCTGAGTTGTCCTATCATAGGACAAAACTGAAAAATGTAAGGTCAGGAGGGGGCGAAGACGATGGAACGGCGTTTGACGGCAGGGGCCGGCCTTTTGACCCGGATCATGCTGGCGTTGACTCTGGCTCTGCTGGTCGGCGGGCTGGTGCTGGGGGTGGAGCAGAATGGGGAGACCTGGAAGGCCCTGGCGCTGGCAGTTCCCGTCCTGATAGCGGGCTGGAAGGGGTTGCCGCTGCTGTGCCGTTGGCTGGAGCAACTGGGGGCGGTCAGGATCTGGCTGGTACTTACCCTGCTCTGCCTGGCGGTCAAAGGGGCCTGGGTGCTCCTGGTACGGGTAACCCCATCCGGGGATTACGCCACCTTCTGGGGCTATGCCAATGCCCTGGCCCAGCAGCCGGTACTGGAGGGCGGGCGGTATATGGCCCTCTTTCCCCATATCTTCGGCTACTCCTCCTTCCTCAGCTGATTTATCCGCCTGCTGGGGCCGGGGGAACTGCTGGCCCAGATGCTCAATGTGGTCCTCACCGCTGTCTCCGGCAGTTTTCTTTTCCTGTTGGGGCGGCGGTGGTGGGGACCGCCTGCCGGGATTTCCGCCTATCTGTTGTGGATCGCCTGCCCCTCCCAGACCATTTATAATAGTCTGGTTCTGTCCGAGCCCCTCTATACCACTCTGATGCTGGGAGCCCTGGTGCTGCTGACGGCAGGGGAAGGGAGACGGCCCATCCTGCGGGGGGTGGCAGCGGGGCTGGTGCTGCGGTGGTTCAACGGGGTGCGTCCCATTGCGGCGGTGGTGATCATTGCTCTACTGAGCTGGCGCCTGGTGCTGAAGCCGGAGGAATGGCTGCTGGAAGAATCCCGGCGGTACTGGCTGGGGCTGCTGGCCGCCCTGCTGGCGGTCTATGCCGTCACCGGCCTGCTGTGGCAGGCCAATTTGACCCGCCGCATTGGGGAGGAGCCCTCCACCACACCGGGCTACAGTGTTCTGGTGGGATTCAACCAAGATTCCGGCGGGGCATGGAACCAGGAGGACAGCCAGCTGCTCTTTTCCCTCGGCGATGCGCCGGGGGCCACCGCCCAGCAGGCTCAGGAGGGAGCGCTGGAGGCTGCCAAAGACCGCATCACCTCCGGGAAGGTGGCCTTGCTGCCTCTGCTGCGGGATAAACTGAGGGCTTTTCTGGGCTCTGACCACGCCTGCGTGGGCTATGTGGGCAGCGTGGTGCGGCATACCAAGCTGTTTGCCCTGGCCTGCAACGGATTCTATTATGCAGCCATGGTACTGGCGGGAGGTGCCCTGGTCCGGCTGTGGCGAAACCGGGAGCGCTTCGCTGTGGTTTTGCTGCCCCTGTATGTGCTGGGGCTGACCTGCGCCCAGATGCTGGTGGAGGTGGCGGGGCGGTACCACTATTCCCTGATTCCCGTGCTTTTGCTGCTGGGACAGGCGGCCCTTTTCCTGCCTGCTCCGGCAGAGACAAAAATTTTTCAAAAAAACCGGGAAAGCTCTTGACAGGGAATTGGTTTTAGAGTATCATAATCAAGCGCCTGTTTGGGGCGCAGTCTGCGATGATGCGGGAGATTGCTCAGCAATGAGGTAACTTCCGCGGAGTATGTCCGAGCTAGAATCGGGCGGCTGAGGGATCTGTACACGGCGTATATCGCCATGTATGGGTAAAACCGGCCTGCTTGTGCCGGTTTTCTTCATGTCACGGAGTGATACGCACGGAAACGTGTACTGAAATCTCTCACCGTACGAAGCGAGGAAAGACACCGCGCTTTGGCCCCGTGGACCCGGCAAAAGCGCACCACTTCGTATGTTTAAGGAGGAACAAACACCATGGCAGCTCAGAAAGAAATGATCCGCATCCGTCTGAAGGCCTACGATCATCAGCTCATCGACCAGAGCGCTGAGAAGATCGTTGAGACCGCCAAGCGCACCGGCGCTTCCGTGTCCGGGCCCATCCCCCTGCCCACCAAGAAGGAAGTCGTCACCATCCTGCGCGCCGTCCATAAGTACAAGGACTCCCGCGAGCAGTTCGAGCGCCGCACTCACAAGCGCCTGATCGACATCCTCAAGCCCTCTCCCAAGACCGTCGAGGCCCTGATGAGCCTGGAGCTCCCCGCCGGTGTGGAGATCGAGATCAAGCTGTAAGAGACAGCGATCCATTCCTTTGTTTGTACCGCAGTCCGCCGCGTTTTGAGGCGGACGGGTCAAGTTGGCCGAGCAATACCAGTCCAATGGGTAACTCGCCCAACCAATAACCTTATTAAGGAGGAAAACACATGGAAAAGGCCATTATCGGCAAGAAGGTCGGCATGACGCAGATCTTCGACGAAGCCGGCAAGGTCATCCCGGTCACCGTCATCGAGGCGGGCCCCTGCACCGTGGTGCAGAAGAAGACCGAGGAGAAGGACGGCTACAACGCCGTTCAGCTGGGCTACGGCGACGTAGCTGAGAAGAAGCTCACCAAGCCTGAGCTGGGTCACCTGAAGAAGGCTGGCGACGCTCGCAAGAGCACCCTGAAGGAGTTCAAGCTGGACAACTGCGACGCCCTCAACGTGGGCGACGAGGTCAAGGTTGACGTGTTCGCCGAGGGCGACCGCGTGGACGTGACCGGCATCAGCAAGGGCCACGGCTATCAGGGCGTTATCAAGCGTCACGGCGCTCACCGCCTGAAGGAATCCCACGGTACCGGCCCTGTGCACCGTCACGCCGGCTCCATGGGCTCCAGCACCGATCCCTCCCGTATCTTCAAGGGTAAGATCGGCGCCGGCCAGATGGGTAACGAGCAGGTTACTGTTCTGAACCTGGACGTCATCAAGGTTGACTCCGAGCTGGGCATCATCGCTGTCCGCGGCGCCATCCCCGGCCCCAAGGGCGGCATCGTGTACCTGCGCAACTCCGTGATCAACGTCAAGGAGAAGGGCGCCGCTGCCAACGCCAGCGTCAACCCGCAGAAGGCTTCCGCCCGCGTCAATCCCCAGAAGGCTTCCGCCCGTAACAAGTAAGAAAGGAGAGAACTCAAATGCCTAAGGCAATTCTTGTGAACATGGCCGGCAACCAGGTCGGCGAAGTGGAGCTCTCCGAAGCTGTGTTCGGGATCGAGCCCAATCAGACCGTTGTCCACGAGGTGGTTAAGAACCACCTGGCCAACTGCCGTCAGGGCACCCAGTCCGCTCTGACCCGCGCCGAGGTTTCCGGCGGCGGCATCAAGCCCTGGCGCCAGAAGGGCACCGGCCGTGCCCGTCAGGGTTCCACCCGCGCTCCCCAGTGGACTCACGGTGGTATCGTCTTTGCTCCCAAGCCCCGCGACTACAGCTACGTGCTGAACAAGAAGGTCAAGCGTCTGGCTCTGAAGTCCGCTCTGTCCGCCAAGGCCGCCTCCGGCGACATCGTGGTTGTGGACAGCCTGACCATGGACTCCATCAAGACCAAGGCCATGCAGGGCTTTCTGAGCACTGTGGGCGCCAAGAAGGCCGTCATCGTGACCCCCGAGGTCAACGAGACCGTCATCAAGTCCGCCCGCAACATCCCCGGCGTGGTGACCACCACCGCCAAGATCCTCAGCGTGTACGACATCGTGAACGCTGGCAAGTTTATCGTAGATAAGGCCGCTCTGGCCGTCATCGAGGAGGTGTTTGCGTAATGGCTACCACCGCTTATGATATCATCAAGCGCCCCATCATCACCGAGCAGTCCATGGCCGAGACCGAGGCCAAGAAGTACACCTTCGAGGTGGCCAAGAGCGCGAACAAGATCGAGATCGCCAAGGCCGTCGAGGAGATCTTCGGCGTGAAGGTCGCCAAGGTCAACACCCTGAATATGCAGGGTAAGGCCAAGCGCACCGGCCGCTTCCCCGCTGGCCGCCGCGCCAACTGGAAGAAGGCTATGGTTACCCTGACCGAGGACTCCAAGACCATCGAGTTCTTCGAGGGCATGGTGTAAGGAGGATAAGGAACAATGGCTATCAAAACTTATAAGCCCACTACGCCCTCCCGCCGCCACATGACCGTGAGCGCCTTCGAGGGCATCGACAAGAAGGCCAAGCCCGAGCGCAGCCTGCTGGAGAACCTGAAGAAGAATGCCGGCCGCAACAGCTACGGCCGCATCACCGTCCGCCATCGCGGCGGCGGTAACAAGAAGAAGTACCGCATCATCGACTTCAAGCGCGACAAGGAAGGCACCGCTACTGTCATCAACCTGCAGTACGATCCCAACCGTTCCGCCAACATCGCCCTCATCCAGTATGAGGACGGCGAGAAGCGCTATATCCTGGCTCCTGTGGGCCTGAAGTCCGGCCACATCATCATGACCGGTCCCGAGGCCGACATCCTGCCCGGCAACTGCCTGCCCATCGCCAACATCCCCGTGGGCGAAATGATCCACTGCATCGAGCTCTACCCCGGCAAGGGCGCCCAGCTGGTCCGCGCCGCTGGCGAGGCCGCTCAGCTGATGGCCAAGGAGAACGGCATGGCTCAGGTTCGTCTGCCCTCCGGCGAGGTGCGTTATATCCGCGAGAACTGCAAGGCCACCATCGGCCAGGTCGGCAACACCGACTGGGCCAACATCCAGATCGGTAAGGCCGGCCGTAAGCGTCACATGGGTTGGCGTCCCACCGTGCGTGGTTCCGTCATGAACCCCAATGACCACCCCCACGGCGGCGGCGAGGGCAAGAGCCCTGTCGGTCGTCCCGGCCCTGTTACCCCCTGGGGCAAGCCTGCTATGGGTTACAAGACCCGCAAGCTGAAGAACCGCACCGAGAAGTTCATCGTCAAGCACCGCAACGCGAAGTAAGGGAGGCAGTAAAAGATGAGCAGAAGTATCAAGAAGGGCCCCTTTTGCGCTCCCGAGCTGCTGAAGCGGGTCGACGAAATGAATCAGACCGGCGAGAAGAAGGTTCTGAAGACCTGGAGCCGCGCCTCCACCATCTTCCCCTCCTTCGTCGGACACACCTTTGCCGTGCACGACGGCCGCAAGCACGTTCCCGTCTATGTGACCGAGGATATGGTTGGCCACAAGCTGGGCGAGTTCGCCCCCACCCGTACCTTCCGCGGCCACGCCGGCGCCAAGTCTGGTAAGTAAGGAGGAGAGAGAATATGGAAGCTAAAGCACATCTGAGATATACCCGTATCTCTCCCCGTAAGGTCCAGATCGTCTGTGACCTGATCCGCGGCAAGAGTGTAGCCCAGGCCACCGCCATCCTGATGGCCACCCCCAAGGCTGCCTCCGAGCTGCTGCTCAAGCTCCTCAAGAGCGCCGCTGCCAACGCGGAGAACAACCATCAGATGGACCCCGAGAAGCTGTATGTTTCCCAGGTGTTCGCCTGCCCCGGCCCCATCATCAAGCGGATGCGTCCCCGGGCTCAGGGCCGCGCCTATCGGATCAACAAGCGCACTTCTCACATCACCATCTGCGTGGCTGAGCGCTAAGGGAGGAGGAAGAATATGGGACAGAAAGTGAATCCCCACGGCCTGCGCGTGGGTGTCATTAAGGATTGGGACTCCCGCTGGTATGCCCGCAACGAGAAGGTGGGCGACCTGCTGGTGGAGGACAAGAAGATCCGGGACTACCTGAAGAAGACCCTGTATTCCGCCGGTATCCCCAAGATCGAGATCGAGCGCGACAACGCCAAGGTGCGCATCTATCTGCACTGCGCCCGTCCCGGTGTGGTCATCGGTAAGGGCGGCGAGGCCATCGAGGCCCTGCGCCTGAAGGTGGAGAAGATGATCGGCAAGAGCGTGGCCCTCAACATTGTTGAGGTCAAGAGCCCCGACATGGACGCTCAGCTGGTGGCCGAGAACATCGCTCAGCAGCTGGAGAAGCGCATCGGCTTCCGCCGCGCCATGAAGAACGCCATGGGCCGCGCTATGCGCATCGGCGCCCGCGGCATCAAGACTCAGGTGTCCGGCCGTCTGGGCGGCGCTGAGATCGCCCGCACCGAGCACTATCACGACGGCACCATCCCCCTGCAGACTCTGCGCGCCGACATCGACTACGGCTTCGCTGAGGCTGCCACCACCTACGGCCGCATCGGCGTGAAGGTGTGGATCTACAAGGGCGAGGTGCTCACTCAGACCCTGCGCACCACCCCCCGCACCCTGGACACCAAGAACTTCAAGGAGCGTTCCGACCGTCCCCGCCGCGACCGCCGCGACGGTGACCGTAAGGGCGGCTTCAACCGCAACGGTGGCTTCAACCGCAACGGCGGCAACCGCCAGGGTGGTTTCAATAACAACCGTCCCCAGGGCGGTGCCCGTCCTCAGGGCGGCGCTCGTCCTGCCGCTGCCAAGGAAGGAGGCGCTCAGTAATGCTGCTGCCTAAGCGCGTTAAGTATCGCCGCGTGCACCGCGGCCGCCTGAAGGGCAAGGCCCTGAAGGGCAACACCGTGACCTATGGTGAGTTCGGTCTGCAGGCCACTGAGCCCAGCTGGATCACCAGCAACCAGATCGAGGCCGCCCGTATCGCCATGACCCGTTACACCAAGCGTGGCGGTAAGGTTTGGATCAAGATCTTCCCCGATAAGCCCATCACTGAGAAGCCCGCTGAGACCCGCATGGGTTCCGGTAAGGGTTCCCCCGAGTACTGGGTGGCCGTGGTGAAGCCCGGCCGTGTTATGTTCGAGATCGCCGGCGTCTCCGAGGAGATCGCCCGCGAGGCCCTGCGTCTCGCTTCCCACAAGCTGCCTGTCAAGTGCAAGATCGTGGCGAAAGAGACCGCCGAGACCGAGAATGGTGGTGAATGAAGATGAAGGCTACTGAAATCCGTAAGATGAGCGCCGAGGAGCTGACCAGCAAGCTGGGCGACCTGAAGAAGGATCTCTTCCAGCTCCGTCTTCAGCACGCCACCAATCAGCTGGACAACCCGGTGAAGATCGCTGAGGTCAAGCGGGATATCGCCCGCGTCAAGACCATCATCCGTGAGCTCGAGCTCGCAGGCCGATAAGAAGGAGGAACTAGATCATGGAAAACAGAACTTCTTCCCGCAAGACCAGAGTCGGCCTGGTGGTTTCCGATAAGATGGACAAGACCGTGGTGGTGGCCATCGCCGACCGTGTGGCCCACCCCCTGTACAAGAAGATCGTCAAGAGCACTTACAAGCTGAAGGCCCACGACGAGAACAACGAGTGTGGCATCGGCGACCGCGTGCGGGTCATGGAGACCCGGCCCCTGTCCAAGGACAAGCGCTGGCGCGTCGTCGAGATCATCGAGAAGGCGAAGTAAGGAGGTGCCGGTATGATTCAGCAGGAAACTTATCTGAAGGTGGCCGACAACACCGGCGCCAAGGAAATTAAGACCATCCGCGTGCTGGGCGGCTCCAGCCGCAAGTTTGGCAACATCGGCGACGTGATCGTGGCTTCCGTCCGCAAGGCTCAGCCCGGCGGCACCGTGAAGAAGGGCGAGGTCGTGAAGGCCGTTATCGTCCGTTCCGCTAAGGGCGTCCGCCGCGCCGACGGCAGCTACGTCCGCTTTGACGAGAACGCCGCCGTCCTCATCAAGGACGACAAGAATCCCCGCGGTACCCGTATCTTTGGGCCCGTGGCCCGCGAGCTGCGCGACAAGGATTATATGAAGATCCTGTCCCTGGCTCCCGAAGTGCTGTAAGGGGGTAGGAGAAGACATGAATAAGATGAGCATTCGTAAGGACGATACCGTCATCGTCCTGTCCGGTAAGGACAAGGGCAAGCAGGGCAAGGTCCTGGAGGTCATGCCCAAGGAGGGCAAGGTCGTCGTCGAGAAGATCAACGTGGTCTCCCGTCACACCAAGCCCCGCAAGCAGGGCGAGCAGGGCGGCATCATCAAGAAGGAAGCCCCCATCTACGCCTGCAAGGTGCAGCGCGTCTGCCCCAAGTGCAACAAGCCCACCCGGCCCGCTCACAAGCTGCTGGCCGACGGCAAGAAGGTCCGCATCTGCAAGAAGTGCGGCGCCGAGATCTGAGAGAGGAGGAGTATAGACAATGGCTGATAAGAAAGTGCCCAACCTGAAGGCAAAGTACCAGGCCGAGGTCGCTCCTGCTCTGATGCAGAAGTTCGGCTACAAGTCCACCATGCAGATCCCCAAGATCGACAAGATCGTGGTCAACTGCGGCTGCGGCGAGGCCCGCGACAATGCCAAGGTTCTGGAGGCTGTTGTGGGCGATCTGACCAAGATCACCGGCCAGAAGGCCATCATCACCAAGGCTAAGAAGTCCGTGGCTAACTTTAAGCTGCGTGAGGGTATGCCCATCGGCGCCAAGGTCACCCTGCGTGCCGACCGTATGTGGGAGTTCCTGGACCGCCTGTTCAACGTGGCCCTGCCCCGCGTGCGTGACTTCCGGGGCATCAACGGCAACTCTTTCGATGGCCGCGGCAACTACGCCCTGGGCATCAAGGAGCAGCTGATCTTCCCCGAGATCGAGTACGATAAGATCGACAAGATCCGCGGCCTGGACGTGGTCATCTGCACCACCGCCAAGACCGACGAAGAGGCCAAAGAGCTGCTGACCCTGATCGGCGCTCCCTTTGCCCGCTAAAGGAGGAGAACGTAATGGCTAAGAAGTCTATGATCCTGAAGCAGCAGGCGGAGCCCAAGTTCTCCACCCGCCGCTACAATCGCTGCAAGATCTGCGGCCGTCCCCACGCCTACCTGCGGGACTACGGCATCTGCCGTATCTGCTTCCGCGAGCTGGCTTACAAGGGCCAGATCCCCGGTGTGAAGAAGGCCTCCTGGTAATCAGGACAGCCTGAATGACGCAAACGCCCGCGCCCGGCGTGCGAAAGCACGTCAGGCGCTTGCGTTGCGTGATGAGGTTTTTGGATTTGCCTTGCAGTCCAAAAAATAAAATTCTCCGTTTAGGAGAAAAACTCTGCGATTGTGACGATCTGACTGTGAAAAATGGATAAGCGGCGCGCTCCCCGCGGGGTAGGGTAGGGCATTCCTCCAAAAGTTTGGCGGAACGTCACTTTTTCCTTTTCATAAGAGGATTTTCACGATATAATAAATCCTTGGCAGACGGTTAAAAGGTCGGAGCCCCGCGAACTCCGATACCTTACCGCCTTAACGGGTCTTCTCACGGCCCGTAATTCAAAAAGGAGGGTAAACTCATGCACATCACAGACCCCATTGCGGATATGCTGACCCGCATCCGCAACGCGAACAACGCCAAGCATGACACCGTGGACGTCCCCGCGTCCAACATGAAAAAGTCCATCGCGCAGATCCTGCTGGATGAGGGCTATATCAAGAACTTCCAGCTGATCGACGACGGCACTCAGGGCGTCATCCGCGTTACTCTGAAGTACAACCCCGGCAAGGAGAAGGTCATCACTGGTCTTCGCCGCGTTTCCAAGCCCGGCCTGCGTGTCTATGCCGGTGCTGACGAGCTGCCCCGGGTCCTCCACGGCCTGGGTATTGCCATCGTGTCCACGTCCAAGGGCGTCATGACTGACAAGGCTGCCCGCGCAGCCCATGTCGGCGGCGAGGTCCTGGCGTTTGTCTGGTAAGGAGGGAGAGTAGAAAATGTCTCGTATCGGAAGAATGCCGATCTCCATCCCCGCCGGTGTGGACGTGAAGATCGAAGCCGGTAACCTGGTTACCGTGAAGGGTCCCAAGGGCACCCTGACCCAGCAGCTGCACCCCAACATGAACATTGCCCAGGAGGGCGATGTCATCCATGTCACCCGCCCCAATGACGAGAAGGAGAACCGCAGCCTCCACGGCCTGACCCGCACCCTGCTGCACAACATGGTGGTGGGCGTGACCGAGGGCTACAAGAAGGAGCTGGACGTCAACGGCGTCGGCTACCGTGTGGCCAAGGAAGGCAACAAGCTGGTCATGAACCTGGGCTTCTCTCATCAGGTGGTCGTCGAGGAGATCGACGGCATCTCCATCGAAGTGCCCAGCGCCAACAAGATCGTCATCAGCGGCGTCGACAAGCAGAAGGTCGGCCAGTTCGCCGCCGAAGTGCGCGAGAAGCGTCCCCCCGAGCCTTATAAGGGCAAGGGCATCAAATACACCGACGAGGTCATCCGCCGCAAGGAAGGCAAGACCGGCGTCAAGAAGAAATAAGGAGGTGTGCCACTATGATCAACAGACCCGATACCAACGCTCAGCGGCTTAAGCGCCACAAGAGAGTGCGCGGCAAGATTTCCGGCACGCCCGAGCGTCCCCGTCTCAACGTGTTCCGCAGCAACACCAACATCTATGCCCAGATCATCGACGATGTGAACGGCAAGACTCTGGTGTCCGCTTCCTCCATGGAAAAGGGCTTTGAGGGCAAGGGCTCCGACTGCGAGGCTGCCAAGAAGGTTGGCCTGGCTGTCGCCGAGCGCGCCAAGGCCGCCGGCATCGAGAACGTCGTGTTCGACCGCGGCGGTTACGTCTACCACGGCCGCGTGCAGGCCCTGGCCGAAGGCGCCCGTGAGGGCGGCCTGCAGTTCTAAGGGAGGAGGAAGATTAAATGGCTCGTTTTGAAAGAGAACCCAGCGAGTTCACCGAGAAGCTGGTTGCCCTGAACCGCGTGTCCAAGACCGTCAAGGGCGGTCGTATCTTCAAGTTTGCCGCCCTGATGGTGGTAGGCGACGAGAAGGGCCGCGTGGGCTTCGGCCTGGGCAAGGCCGCTGAGGTGCCCGAGGCCATCCGCAAGGGCATCGAGGATGCCAAGAAGAATATGTGCAACGTGACTCTGTCCGGCACTACCATTCCCCACGAGGTCATTGGTGAGTTCGGCGCCGGCCGCGTGCTGCTGAAGCCCGCTGCCCCCGGTACCGGCATCATCGCCGGCGGCCCCGTCCGCGCCGTCATGGAGGCCGCCGGCATCCGTGACATCCGCGCCAAGTGCCTGCGCTCCAACAACCCGCAGAACGTGGTCTCCGCCACCTTCGAGGGCCTGAAGGCTCTCCGTGGCCCTGAGGAGGTCGCCCGCATCCGCGGCAAGAGCGTCAGCGAGATCGTAGGTTAAGGAGGGCCGTGAACATGGCTAATCTGAACATCAAGCTGGTCAAGAGCCTGAACGGCCGCATCGCCAAGCATAAGGCCACCGCCGAGGCTCTGGGGCTGCGCCACATCGGCGACACCACCGTACAGCCCGACAACGAGGCTACCCGCGGCAAGATTGCCCACATCGGTTATCTGCTGCAGGTGACCGAGGAAAAGTAAGGAGGTGCGCGAAATGAATCTGCATGATCTTTCCCCCGCTGCCGGTTCCAACCCCAAGGCTTACCGCAAGGGCCGCGGCAACGGTTCCGGTAACGGCAAGACTGCCGGCCGCGGTCAGAAGGGCCAGTGGTCCCGCTCCGGCGGCGGCGTCCGCGTGGGTTTTGAGGGCGGCCAGATGCCTCTGACCCGCCGTATCCCCAAGCGGGGCTTCAACAACATCTTTGCCAAGCCCCTGGAGGCCATCAACGTGTCCGTCCTGAACAAGTTCGAGGATGGCGCTGTGGTCAATGTGTGCGACCTGCTGGAGAAGGGTATCCTCTCCAAGTGTGAGTATGGCTACAAGGTGCTGGGCAACGGCACCCTGACCAAGAAGCTGACCGTCCGTGCCTCCGCTTTCTCTGCCTCCGCCAAGGAGAAGATCGTGGCGGCAGGTGGAAAGTACGAGGTGGTCTAAGTGATCGAGACCATCCGTAACGCGTGGAAGATCCCCGAGCTGCGCAAGAAGATCCTCTTTACCATCTTCGCGCTGCTCATCTTCCGGCTGGGCTCGGTGGTTCCTGTTCCCTTTATCAACAGCGACCTGCTGGGCAATACGCTCAACAGCATGGGTGGTATCTTCTCCCTGCTGGGCACCATGAACGGCACCGCCTTCTCCATGGCCGCCGTTTTCGCCCTGGGCGTACAGCCGTATATCAACAGCTCCATCATCATCCAGCTGCTCACCGTCGCTATCCCCGCTCTGGAGCGTCTCCAGCGGGACGGCGGCGAGGAGGGCCGGAAGAAGATCGCGGCCATCACCCGTTACGTGACCGTGGCTATCGCTATCCTGCAGGGCCTGGGTTACTACACCCTCATCAGCAGCTACAACCTGATCGACACCGCCGGCCTGCCCGGCTGGTGGGTGGCTGTTGTGATCATCCTGTGCTTCACCGCCGGCTCCGCCTTTGTCATGTGGCTGGGTGAGCAGATCACCGAGTTCGGCATCGGCAACGGCATCTCCATCATCCTGTTCGCCGGCATCCTGTCCCGGGTGCCCGGTATGGTGGAGTCCATCTACACCGGTATCAGCAACAACCTCAACGGCGTCACCGGCGAGGGTGTCTTTAACCTTCCCTGGTGGAGCGCCATCCTCATCGTCATTGGTATGCTGGCCATCGTGGTGCTCATCGTGTTCATCCAGAACTCCGAGCGCCGCATCCCCGTCCAGTACGCCAAGCGGGTGGTGGGCCGCAAGATGTACGGCGGCCAGTCCAGCCACATCCCCCTGAAGGTGAACATGAGCGGCGTTATGCCCATCATCTTCGCCCAGGCCATTGCCTCCCTGCCGTCTACCATCGGTATGTTCTTCGGCAAGAGCGCCAACAGCGAGGGTGGCTGGGGCGTGTTCCTCAGTGTGTTCAACACCACCAGCATTGTTTATATCATCGTTTACTTCCTGCTGATTGTGGGCTTCAGCTACTTCTATTCCACCATGCAGTTCAACCCGGTGGAAGTGGCCAACAATCTCAAGAAGAACGGCGGCTTTATCCCCGGCTTCCGTCCCGGCAAGCCCACCGCCGACTTTATCCACAAGGTTCTGGGTAAGATCACCATGTTTGGTGCTCTCTATCTGGCCATTATTGCCATCGCCCCCATCGTCACCGGCGCCATCATCGGCGTCAGCAGCCTGGCCATCGGCGGTACTTCCGTCATCATCGTGGTGGGCGTTGCTCTGGAGACTACCAAGGCGATGGAGGCTCAGATGATGATGCGCCACTACAAGGGCTTCCTGGAGTAAGGGGCGAGGAAAATGAAAATCATTCTTCTGGGCGCCCCCGGCGCCGGAAAAGGTACTCAGGCTGAGATCATCAGCAAGAAGCTGGGTATCCCCACCATCTCCACCGGCAACATCCTCCGGGCCGCCGTCAAGGCCGGCACCCCCATCGGGCTGGAGGCTAAGAGCTATATGGACGCCGGCAAGCTGGTCCCTGATGAGGTCATCATCGGCATCATTCAGGAGCGGCTGACCGAGTCCGATTGTGCCAACGGTTTTATCCTGGACGGCGTGCCCCGCACCATCGCCCAGGCTGAGGCTCTGGATGCCCACGGCATCCACTTTGACGCGGTGCTCTCCCTGGAGATCGCCGACAGCGTCATCGAGGCCCGCATGACGGGCCGCCGGACCTGCCACACCTGCGGCGCCACCTACCACATTGTGGCCGCTCCTCCCAAGCAGGAGGGGATCTGCGATAAGTGCGGCGGCGAGCTGGAGCAGCGCAAGGACGACCAGCCTGAGACCGTTAAGCACCGGCTGGAGGTCTATCACAACGAGACCGAGCCCCTCAAGGACTACTACCAGGCTCACGGCGTGCTGATGAGCGTGCCTGATCTGGGCGGGATCGAAGAGACCAACAACAAGATCATGGAACTGCTGGAGAAGTGATTTGAGATGGAAATGATCTCACTGAAATCTCCCCGTGAAATCGAGCTGATGCGCCGGGCCGGGCGGTTGACCGCCCAGGCCCGGGCGCTGGCCGGTTCCATGGTGCGGCCCGGTGTCACCACCCATGAGATTGACACCGCGGTACGCAAATTTATCGAAAGTCACGGAGCCAAGCCCTCCTTCCTGGGATATGGCGGCTTTTCCGGCTCCGCCTGCATCTCCATCAATGAGCAGGTTATCCACGGCATCCCCGGCCCCCGGAAGCTGCAGGAAGGCGACATCGTCTCCATTGACGTGGGCGCTTACCTCAACGGCTTTCACGGCGACTGCGCCGCCACCTTCCCCTGCGGAGAGGTGAGCGACGAGGCCATGCGGCTCATTCGGGTCACCGAGCAGAGCTTCTGGGAGGGCATCCGTCTGGCCCGGCCGGGCAAGCGGGTGTACGACATCTCCCACGCCGTTCAGCAGTATGTGGAGGCCAACGGCTTCTCCGTGGTGCGGGACTTTGTGGGTCACGGTGTGGGCGCCAAGCTCCACGAGGCTCCGGAGGTACCCAACTACGGGCCTGCCGGACACGGTCCCCGGCTCCAGCCGGGCATGACCATCGCCGTGGAGCCCATGGTGTGTGCCGGTGACTGGCGGGTGAAGGTGCTCAAGGACGGCTGGACCACCGTGTCCGCCGACGGCAGCATGACCGCCCACTATGAAAATACCATCCTCATCACCGACGGCGAGCCCGAAGTGCTTACCGTGGCGGAGGACTGAGTATGGCGGCGGAGCATCCGCGGATCGTCCGCTCACTGGCAGGGCATGACAAGGGGCAGCTGTTCTGCGTATTGGATCAAGACGGCCCCTATCTGCTGCTCTGCGACGGCAGACGGCGAAAGGCAGAGTCCCCCAAGCGGAAGAAAACCGTACACACGGCCGACGCCGGGGACTTCCAACACCCCGTTCTGGAGAAGATCCGGACAGGGGAACCCATCACAAACCGAGAGGTGCGGAGGGCGCTGGCCGCTTTCCGAGCTGAGGAGTCAAGGAGGGTATGACGCTTTGGCAAAAGACGATATGATCGAAGTGGAGGGCGTCGTCACCGAGTCCCTTCCCAATACCACGTTCCATGTGGACATCGGAAACGGCCACATCATTCTGGCCCACATCTCCGGCAAGCTGCGGATGAACTTCATCCGCATTCTGCCCGGCGATAAGGTCACCGTCCAGATGTCCCCCTACGACGTAACCCGGGGCCGGATCACTTGGCGAAGCAAGTAATCCGGCTCATTCCGGCGGGCGCAGGCCTGCCGACCCTATCAATGACCGGTGCGGGTCAGCGGGGCCTTGCCTCCGCCGTACCGGGGCCATCAGGCTCTACAGGAGGTTAATGACATGAAAGTTAGACCGTCCGTGAAGCCCATGTGCGAGAAGTGCAAGATCATCAAGCGCAAGGGCAAGGTCATGGTTATTTGCGAAAACCCCAAGCATAAGCAGAGACAAGGTTAATAGGAGGTGCTGAAACAGTATGGCACGTATTGCTGGCATTGATTTGCCCAAGGATAAGCGGGTCGAGATCGGCCTTACCTATATCTTTGGTATCGGGCGCACCAGCGCCAACAAGATCCTGGCTGAGGCCGGTATCAACCCCGACACCCGCGTGAAGGATCTGACTGAGGCCGACGAGGCTAAGCTGCGCGAGATCATCAGCCACAGCTACACTGTGGAGGGCGACCTCCGTCGTGACGTGGCGATGGACATCAAGCGTCTGACCGAGATCGGCTGCTACCGCGGCCTGCGTCACCGCAAGGGCCTGCCCGTCCGCGGTCAGCGTTCCAAGACCAACGCTCGTACCCGCAAGGGTCCCAAGCGCACCGTCGCTAACAAGAAGAAGTAAGGGAGGGAGAAACACATGGCTACCGCTACCAAGGGTAAGAAAGTTATCCGTAAGCGCCGCGAGCGCAAGAACGTTGAAAAGGGCCAGGTGCATATCCGCTCTTCCTTCAACAACACCATGGTCACCGTGACCGATATGGGGGGCAACGCCCTGTCCTGGGCCTCTTCCGGCGGCCTGGGCTTCCGTGGCTCCCGTAAGTCCACCCCCTTCGCCGCTCAGACCGCTGCCGAGACCGCCGCTAAGGCTGCCATGGAGCACGGCCTGAAGACCGTGGAGGTGTACGTGAAGGGCCCCGGCGCCGGCCGTGAGGCTGCCATCCGCGCCCTGCAGGCCGTGGGCCTGGAGGTCACCCTGATCAAGGACGTGACCCCCATTCCCCACAACGGCTGCCGTCCGCCCAAGCGCCGCCGCGTGTAAGAGAAGGAGGAGTACGAATTATGGCTAGATATACCGGAGCAGTCTGCCGCCAGTGCCGCAGAGAGGGCCAGAAGCTCTTCCTGAAGGGCGACCGCTGCTACACCGACAAGTGCGCCATGGAGCGCCGTCCCTTTGCCCCTGGTATGCACAACCAGGGCCGCACCAAGAAGCTGTCCGAGTACGGTATGCAGCTGCGTGAGAAGCAGAAGGCCCGCCGTTACTACGGCGTGCTGGAGAGCCAGTTCCACAAGTATTACGAGATGGCCGCTGCCCGCAAGGGCGTGACCGGCGACAACCTGCTGAGCATCCTGGAGACCCGCCTGGACAACGTGATCTATCGCCTGGGCTTTGCCATGAGCCGTCCTGAGGCTCGTCAGCTGGTCCGTCACGGCCACTTCACCATCAACGGCCATCGCGTGGACATCCCCTCCTACCTGGTCAAGCCCGGCGAGGTCATCGCCCTGAAGGAGACCAGCCGGAGCAAGGAGAAGTTCAAGGCTTCTCTGGAGGCCAACGGCTCTCGTCCCGCCCCCAAGTGGCTGGACTTTGACCAGAACAACCTGGTGGCCAAGGTGGTTGCGCTCCCCGCCCGCGAGGACGTGGACCTGCCCATCGAGGAGCACCTCATCGTCGAGCTGTACTCCAAGTAATCGTGCTTGTACCCTCGATTATTGGTGAGCTGTATAAGGCGGCGGACAGAGTCCGCCGCCGCGAAAAGGAGGGTAACACATGGTAGAAATCGAGAAGCCCCGCATCGAATGTGTGGAGAACCCCGGCGACGGCTCCTACGGCAAATACGTCGTGGAGCCCCTGGAGCGTGGCTATGGTACCACGCTGGGTAACTCCCTGCGCCGCATCCTGCTCTCGTCCCTGCCCGGCACGGCGGTTACCTCCATTAAGATCGCCGGCGTGCAGCACGAGTTTTCCACCATTCCCGGAGTGAAGGAGGACGTCACCGAGATCGTCCTCAACGTGAAGAGCATCATTGCCAAGCTCCACTCCGAGGGCGTGAAAACGGTCTATATTGAAGCCAGCGGTGAGTGCGAAGTCACCGCCGCCGATATCAAGGCCGACAGCGAAGTGGAGATCCTCAACCCGGAACTCCACATTGCCACCCTGGGACCGGACGCCAGCCTCAACATGGAGCTGACGCTGTCCCATGGCCGGGGCTATGTCCCAGCCGACCGGAACAAGCCGGCCCAGACCATCATCGGTCTGATCCCGGTGGACTCTATCTACACGCCGGTGCGGAAGGTCAATTACACGGTGGAAAATACCCGTGTGGGTGACCTGACCGACTTCGACAAGCTGACCCTGGAGGTGTGGACCAACGGTACTATCACCGCCCGGGACGCCGTCAGCTTGGGCGCCCGCATCCTCTGCGACCACTTCGTCCTCTTCACCGATCTCTCTGAGACCATGGGCTCCAAGTCCACGGTGGTGGAGAAGGCCGAGGCCCAGCGGGACAAGGTGCTGGAGCTGACCATCGAGGAGCTGGACCTGTCCGTCCGTTCCTTCAACTGCCTCAAGCGCGCCAACATCAATACGGTGGAGGATCTGATCTCCAAGACCGAGGACGAGATGATGAAGGTGCGCAACCTGGGCCGCAAGTCCCTGGAAGAGGTCATTAACAAGCTGGCCATGATGGGCCTGCGCCTGGCCGACGAGGAAAACTGAGGCCAGAGAAGAGAGCGGCCCGGGGGCACGTAACGTCCCCTCCCGGACCCGCAGGCCGTGAGGCGCTCTCTTCAGGGGATCTCATCCCCCCGGACGAATTTAAATTGTGGAGTTCGCCTTGGCGAACATCCGATAGGAGTTGGATTTCATGTCTCACAACCGTAAGCTGGGCAAGCCCACTGATCAGCGCATCGCCATGCTGCGCGCCATGACCACCTACCTGCTGGAGAATGGTCAGATCAAGACCACCTATGCCCGTGCCAAGGAAGTTGCTCCCATGGCCGAGAAGATGATCACCCTGGCCAAGAACCCCAACCTGGCCAATTACCGCAAGGCCCTGTCCTACCTGACCAAGGAGGACGTGGCCAAGAAGACCTTCGACGAGCTGGGCCCCAAGTATGCCAGCCGTAACGGCGGTTATACCCGCGTGGTCAAGATCGGCCCCCGCCGCGGCGATGCCGCCGAGATGGCCATCGTGCAGCTGGTGTAATTCCACCACCTTAAAAAGCGCCCTGCCTTTTGGCAGGGCGCTTTTTCTATACGCAACTTCTTGCAATTTGTGGAATGCTATGGTATACTATGCAACAATAAACCATAAAAGAGATGGTGAGCCCTCGTGGACGAACCTCCGCCCAGTAACAACTGCAAAAAAGACTATGTGGGACAGGACAGCCTTACCCTGAGCAGGGGATAGGGTTGTCCTTTTGCGCGTTCCACACATTTTGAACATTGGAGTTGATGATTTTCCTATGCCTGACAGTTCAAGTTTAACCATGATTGTGATTCTGATCCTGCTCGTGATCCTTTCCGCCTATTTTTCCGCAACGGAGACCGCATTCACCTCTCTGAACCGCATCCGCCTGAAAAGCAAGGCCGATGCCGGTAACCGCAGGGCCGCTCTGGCCCTCAGACTGGTGGACCAGTACGACAACCTGCTCTCCACCATCCTGGTGGGCAACAACATAGTCAATCTGTCCGCCTCCTCTCTGGCCACCGTGTTTTTCACCGAGGGCCTGCGCCTCCAGAACGGCGCGGTGATCTCCACCGCCGTCATCACCATTGTGGTGCTGGTCTTCGGCGAGGTCTCCCCCAAGAGCCTGGCCAAGGAGTATCCCGAGAGCTTTGCCATGTTTTCCGCTCCCATCATGCGCATCCTCATGTTCATCCTCACCCCGGTGAACATCCTCTTCAGCCTGCTGAAAAAGCTGCTGTCCAAGGTGTTCCATAAGCAAGGCGACAGCGGCATCACCGAGGAGGAGCTGGTGACCATGGTGGACCAGGCTGAGAGCGAGGGTGGTCTGGACCAGCACGAGAGTAAGCTCATCCGCTCTGCCATTGAGTTCAATGACATGGAAGTGGATGAGATCCTCACCCCCCGTGTGGATATCGTGGCGGTGGAGGACACCGACTCCATGGACGATATTGCTCAGGCCTTTGCTGAGAGCGGTTACTCCCGTCTGCCGGTGTACCACGAGGATATTGACGACATCATCGGTGTGATCCATGAGAAGGACTTCCACGCCGCCCGCTATCGCGGTCAGACCGACGTAAAGGCCATTACCGGCCCCATGCTGTACACCACCGGCAATACCAAGATCTCCGAGCTGCTGCGAATTCTCCAGCGGGAGAAGGCCCACATGGTTATCGTGGTGGATGAGTACGGCGGCACCGAGGGCCTGGTGACCCTGGAGGATATCGTAGAGGAACTGGTGGGCGAAATCTGGGACGAACACGACGAGGTCATCGAGGAGTTTAAGAAGCAGGAGGACGGCAGCTACCTGATCTCCTGCTCTGCCGACCTGACCGATCTGTTTGACCTGTTCTCCATCAAGGGCGAGTGCGATGCCAACACCATCTCCGGCTGGGTGATGGAGCAGATCGGCCGTATTCCCGAGGAGGGAGACCACTTTGTCTCCGACGGGCTGGATGTCACCGTTACCAAGGTGGATCACCGGCGGGTGCTGGAGATTCGGGTGGAGGTGCTCCCCCAGCCGGAAGAGGATAAAAAAGAGAAGGCGAAGGACCAGTGAATCAGGCAGATTTGAATTTGGCGGTTACCCTGCGCCATGAACTCCACGCCCATCCGGAGTTGTCCGGACAGGAGACATGGACCAAAGCACGGCTGATGGATTTTTTACAGGAACATACCAAGTTGGAGCTGCATGACCGGGGAAACTGGTTTTACGCCCTGTATCGAGGCAGGGGAGTGGGGAAGATCGCCTTCCGGGCGGACTTGGACGCCCTGCCTATGGAGGAAACCTGTGAGCTGCCCTACCGCTCCCAGTGTCCCGGCGTGGCCCACAAATGCGGTCATGACGGCCACAGCGCTGCCCTGGCTCTGCTGGGGTTGACCCTGGAGCGCACCGGGGCGGACCGGGACGTGTACCTAATCTTCCAGCCTGCCGAAGAGGTGGGGGCCGGCGGCGAAGCCTGCGCGGCTCTGCTGAAGGAGGAGCACATCGGGGAGGTATACGCCTTCCACAATATGCCCGGCTATCCTCTGCATACCGTAGCCCTGCGGAAGGGTACCATGAACTGTGCCTCCAAAGGCGTGGCCTACCGTTTTGAAGGGGTGTCCACCCATGCCAGTACTCCGGAGCTGGGCCGAAACCCTGCCCAGGCGGTGGCTCGGATTGTAGGCGCCCTGCCGGGCTTGACCCGGCAGGAGGACCACCGGGGCCTTGTAATGGCCACTGTGGTCCAGATAGCTGTGGGAGAGCCGGCCTTTGGCATCTCAGCTTACCGGGGGGCGCTGCTGCTCACCCTGCGGGCCCAGTACCAGGAGGAGCTGGACGTCCTGTCCCAACAGGTGACCGATCTGGCCCGCCAGGCGGCGGAGGAGGACGGCCTGACCCTGACCATAGAGGAGCAGGATGTGTTCCCCGAGACTGCCAATCACCCCGCCGGGGTGGAACGGGTGGAAAAGGCCGCCCAGGCCCTGGGCCTGCCGGTGGTGGAGATGGCCGAGCCCATGCGGGGCTCGGAGGATTTTGGATGGTATCTCCGCCAGGCGGAGGGGGCCATGTTTCTGCTGGGGGACGGGGAGGACCATCCGCCGCTCCACAGAACGGATTTCGATTTCCCGGATGCGCTGCTGGGAACGGCTTGCGCTCTGTTCCAAAAACTGATCTGAAAAAAGCCCTGCGGCATTGCCGCAGGGCTTTTGTTATTCCGTTCGGGTTCGTGCCCAGTAGGCTGCCATACTCTCACCGGGCTGTCCGGTGACCTCCTGGGAGAGATAGGCTTTCAAGTCTTCGGGCGGCGTCCAGGCCAGAGCAGAGGCCTCGTCGGGAAACTCCACTTCAGCGTAGAAGAAGCCGGTTTCCAGGTGGGGGTCTACCGAGTTGACCTCCAGCGTAAATCCGCCGGGCAGGGGATAGCGGTGCTGCTCCTTCTGGATCATGGGCTTGCCAAGCATGGCCTTCAGACGCTGGTAGCGATCCTGATCTACTGAGATCTCGATCTCCTCCCGCACCAGACCGGCTCCTCCTTTGAAGCATAGGACATAGGCGGTAGTGCCCCCTTCAAGGGCCTCCTCCCGGATGCGGATCGCGGGACGGGTAGAAAAATAGCCCTGTTCCATATAAAAGGTAGCGGCGGGGGACAGGTTGGGCCAGTCCTGCACCAGCCAGCGGCGTTCAATTTCCATAGCAGCGCCTCCTCAGATGGGCAGAGCGATGATGGCAGGTACCAGAACGGGCACCGCCAGGGAGAGTACCACGCCGGAAGTAAAGGAATAGATGGTGATACGCTCATGGGTGGCTCCCACCACCACCGGCAGCACTGTGTCCATGGCGGCGGCACCGGGGAGGGCGGCACACTCCACATAGCCCACATACCGGGCCACGAAGGGAATGGCCAGGATGGAGAAGATCTCCCGCATCACATTGGACAGGAAGGCCACTGCCGATACCGACAGGGAATAGGGAGCCAGCAGAGTGGGGGCCAGGGAGTACCAGCCCATGCCGGCGGAGGCGGCCATAGAGTCCTTGATGCCGAGAGGGAGAAAAAGACCAGCCAGAGCGGCAAAGACCAGAGTACCGGCGCACACCGCCACCGGAACCAGCAGCACCTGGAAACCGGCGGTCTTGATGTCGCTGACAAAGGTGCCCTGCTTGCCCATATCCATGCCTACCATAAACAGAAGCAGGTAGAGGCCGAAGTTGATGACGGTACCGCAGTGGGCGGTGACGGCGGGGGGAAACACAAAGCGGCCGGCCAGCATACCCAGCACTACCGCAATGACGATCCATTTGGTGAGAGAGTTGTCCGCCTTGCCTGCGGAGTGGGCAGTATCTTCACCGGTCTGGTTGCTGCCCCGGGGCAGCCCCACATGGTTTAGCTTGAGAACGAACCGGCGCAGCAAAGTGAGAAAAAGGATGGAGCCGAACATGGCCAACACGGTAATGAGCAGCGCGGCCAGACCGATCTGGCCCAGAGAGGCAATGACCTCATCATTGGCGCCCAGATTGACGCCCAGGGTAACAATCAGAATCATCAGAGCTACAAATTGCAGCTTGCCCACCCATACCAGGGGACGGCTGCGTACCCCGGGCCGGGAGCCGATCAGTGCGCCCAGAATTACCAGCGCGATGTAGATCGCCAGATTGCTCAGGGTGCTGAGTGTAGTGCCCATAGAAGTACATCCTTTCTGAACCATAAAATGTGAGAAAAAACGCGGAAACAGGCAGCAGGGCCATTCTAGCATATCTCCTATGGAAAGTCCACCCCTGAACGACAGCGGTCAATAAGTGAAAGTCAACTCACATTTTTAAAACTATTTAGTTTGTGAAGGGTACTAAAGTTATAAGATCTGCCCTAATATTCTGGATATAATTTTATGATTTGCACAAAAAAAGGGAAAGAATTTTGGGGGGCGTGCTCCATTTTTCACTTGCATCTGAAGTTTAAATGGGTTATAGTTTGGTTGAGCAAAAAAACTATTTGGGCAAAAAAATTTTTGTGAGGTGATTGGAATGGGTACACCAAAAACAAAGAACACTGATACCGTATTTCAATGGAACGGTATCCCCCAGCCGGGACAGCTGGTCCCCCTGGGCCTCCAGCACGTGGTGGCCGCGGTAGTGGGTATCATTACGCCTGCTATTCTGGTCTCCAACACCTGTGGCTTGAGCGAGGCGGAGAAGACCTTGATGATCCAGGTCTCCCTGATCCTGACTGCCCTTGCCACGCTGCTCCAGCTCTTCCCAATTTTCCGGCGCATCGGTGCCGGTCTGCCCGTTATCATGGGCATCAGCTTCGCATACATCCCCACCCTGCAGGCGATCGGAACGGAATTCGATATTGCCACAATTCTTGGCGCCGAGATTATTGGCGGTTGTGTGGCCATTGTTTTTGGCATCTTTGTCAAGTGGATCCGCCCCCTCTTCCCGCCTCTGGTCACCGGTACCGTTATCTTCACCATTGGCCTGTCTCTCTATCCCACTGCGGTGCGCTATATGGCTGGTGGTGCCGGCACCCCTGAGTTCGGAACTCCGAAGAGCTGGCTGGTAGCCCTCATTACCTTGGCGGTGGTGTTTATTCTCACCAACTTCACCAAGGGTATCTTCAAGCTGGGTGCCATTCTCATCGGTATGATTGTGGGTTACTTTGTGGCCCTGGCCCTGGGTATGGTGAATTTCTCCGGCGTGGAGACCGCTCAGTGGGCCGCGCTGCCCCAGTTTATGCCCTTTGAGATCAAGTTTGTCCCCGCTGCTGCCGTGTCTTTGGGTATCGTGTATGTGGTTAACGCGGTGCAGACCATCGGCGACCTGTCCTCCACCACCATGGGCGGCATGGACCGGATGCCCTCCGATCGCGAACTGTCCGGCGGTATCATTGGCCAGGGCGTTATGAGCATCCTGGGCGCCTTCTTCGGCGGCCTCCCTGCTGCTACTTACAGCCAGAACGTGGGTATCGTTACCGTCAACAAGGTCATCAACCGGGCGGTCTTTGCTCTGGCTGCCGGTATCCTGTTGGTGGCCGGTCTGATGCCCAAGTTTGCCTCCCTGCTCACCACCATTCCCCAGAGCGTCATCGGCGGCGCCACCATCTCGGTGTTTGCCACCATCACCATGACCGGCATCCGCATGATCACCGAGGGCGGCTTTACCCCCCGCAAGAGCTCCGTGGTAGGCCTGTCTGTGGCTCTGGGCGTTGGTATCACCCAGGTGTCCGGCTGCCTGGCCGGCGAGGGCTTCCCCACTTGGGTCAACACCGTGTTCGGTTCCTCCTCCGTGGTAGTTGCCACCATCATGGCCATCATCCTCAATCTGGTCCTGCCCAAGGACAAGGAGAGTAAATAAACCAAAGACAATAAAAGGCCCGGCTCCCTGGGGAGCCGGGCCCTTTCCTAGGATCATTCCTTAGCTTCATCAATGTAGCTGTACAGCGTATACTTGGAGATTCCGAAGAACTTGCATACTTTGTCGCCGCTTTTGGTAATAAGGAAGGCGCCGGTGTCGTTCAGGAACTGAATGGCCTTCACCTTGTCTTCCTTATTCATCAGCGCCACCGGCTTGCCCACGATCTTCACGCTCTGCTCCATCAGCTCATCCAGCAGATCGGAGACATTGCGGGAGATGGGCTCGGGCTCCTTCTCCTCCCGTTCAGTGGCGGTGAACTGCTTGAGCGCAGTCTCCATGGCCAGCATCAGGGTGATATCGTAGTTGATGCCGAAGATCCCGATGGGGGTGCCGTCGTCATCCCGGATGTAGATGGTGGTGGACTTGAGGATCTTGCCGTCCTTGGTGCGGGTCAGGTAGCACAGGTGATCCTGCAGCTGGTCCTGATTGCCCCGCAGGGCCTCCAGGACCACATGAGACGGTCCATCGCCCACCTTCCGTCCCGTAACCTGTCCGTTTTCAATGGCGACGATGGAACTTTCCGGATCGTTGGTGGCCAGGTCATGAACCACCACCTCGCAGTTGGGACCAAACTGGCTGGCGATCCCTTTGGCCAGTTTGAAGAGGAATTGCAGGGTAGATGCTTCTGGCACGTAGATTCCCTCCTTTCAGAGTCTGCGCCAGAGCGGCAGGCACCCCCGGAGGAATGGGCACCAAAGGTCACCGATTCAGCGGCAGACGGTAAAATATATCTTTATTATTTTACCACATTTCAGCTCAGATTCAACTCATTTTGCAGACCTAAAAAATTTTTTGTTTTTCTAACAAAAGTATTGCATATCCGTGCGAAATGTGGTAACATAGAAACAACGAGAGATTGAAACTATGCAAGATGCACAAATTTCCATATAAAAAGTTGTAGCTGCAACGGAGTGCTTTCGCGCACGGGCTGGATGGACATGGAATTCGGCTGGGTTGCGGATGCAACCTGGAGAAGAACGAATTTGTACTGTCCATTCCACCAGGAATGGGCAATTTTTTTACGGAGAAAAAGAACGAAATTTAAAGGAGGAACTTACTATGCTGCTGGTCGGTAATGGCAGACTCATCACCCGGAGCGAGGAGCTCCCTTATCTGGAAGACGGCGCCGTTGTTCTGGACGGCGAGGTGGTCAAGGAGGTCGGCTCCCTGGCCGACATGAAGGCCAAGTATCCCGATGCCGAGTTCGTGGATGCCAAGGGCGGCGTCATCATGCCCGGCCTTATCAACGTCCATACTCACATCTATTCCGGTCTGGCCCGGGGCCTGTCCATCAACGGCTTCAATCCCACCAACTTCTTTGAGGTGCTGGACGGCCAGTGGTGGTACATCGACCGCCACCTGACCCTGGATGGCACCCGCGCCTGCGCCTACGCCACCATCCTGGACTGCATCCGGGACGGTGTGACCACCATTTTTGATCACCACGCCTCCTTCTGTGAGATCCCCGGCTCCCTCTTTGCTATCAAGGACGTGTGCAAGGAGCTGGGTATGCGCGCCAACCTCTGCTACGAGGTATCCGAGCGTGACGGCCAGGAGAAGTGCGACCAGTCCATTCAGGAGAATGCCGACTTCGCTAAGTGGGCCAAAGAGCAGGACGACGACATGATCAAGGCCATGTTCGGCGGCCACGCCCTGTTTACCATCTCCGATAAGACCTTTGAGAAGATGGTCAAGGCCAACGACGGAATGACCGGTTTCCATATCCATGTGGCCGAGGGCATGAACGACGTGTATGACTCCCTGCAGAACTACGGCTGCCGCCCCATCAACCGCCTGCTGTACAACGGCATCTTGGGCGAGAAGACCATGCTGGGCCACTGCATCCACGTCTCTCCCGCCGAGATGGACATCATCAAGGAGACCAACACCATGGTCTGCCACAACCCCGAGTCCAACATGGGCAACGCCGTGGGCTGCTCCCCCGTGCTGCAGCTGTACAACCGGGGCATCCTCATCGGCCTGGGCACCGATGCCTACACCCACGATATGCTGGAGAGCCTGAAGGTCCTGCTGCCCATGCAGCGCCACAACGTCTGTCAGCCCAACGTGGGTTGGTGCGAGGCCACCGGGATGCTCTTCCAGAACAACGCCAAGATCTGCTCCCGCTACTTCAAGAAGCCTCTGGGCGTGCTGAAGCCCGGCGCCGCTGCCGACGTGATCGTCATGGACTACAAGCCCTTCACTCCCTTCTCCGACGCCAACATCGACGGCCATATGCTCTTCGGCATGATGGGCAAGAACTGCCGCACCACCATTATCAACGGCAAGGTGCTGTACAAGGACCGCGAGTTCGTGGGCATTGACGAGGACAAGATCAACGCCTGGTGCATGGAGCAGTCCAAGAAGCTGTGGGGCGAACTGAACCACTGCACTTACTGAGAAAAGCCCCAAAACTGAAAACAAAATGTAATTCCGAGTTATAATGATAACTGGAGGTTTTGATTATGAGCGATATTATGCGTCCCATGCCCTTTGCCCACCTGATGAACTGGATCCTCAGCGAGTATAAGAGCCAGGGTTCCATCTTCGGCGTGTCCAAGCTGGTCAAGCACACCAACGGCAAGACCCTGCCCATCTTTGAGGAAAAGATCGAGTCTCCCTACGGCCCCGCCGCCGGTCCCCACACTCAGCTGGCCCAGAACATCATTGCCGCCTACGCTGCCGGCAGCCGCTTCTTTGAGGTCAAGACCGTTCAGGTCATGGACGGCGACGAGCTGAGCAAGTGCGTCAACAAGCCCTGCATCACCGCCGCCGACGAGTGCTACAACTGCGAGTGGTCCACCGAGCTGTATGTGCCCCAGGCTTTCGCCGAGTACGTCAAGGCCTGGTTCGCCTGCAAGCTGCTGGCCAAGGAGCTGGAGCTGGGCGATCCCAACGGCTTCGTGTTCAACATGAGCGTAGGCTACGACCTGGCCGGCATCAAGAGTGAGAAGGTGGATAAGTACATCAACGGCATGATGGACGCCTCCCAGACCGAGGTTTGGAAGGAGTGCATGGACTGGGCCCTGGCCAATCTGGACAAATTCCAGAACGTGGATGAGGCCTATGTGAAGGCTATCTCCCCCAAGGTGTCCGACTCCATCACCGAGTCCACCCTCCACGGCTGCCCCCCCGACGAGATCGAGCGAATCGCTACCTACCTCATCACTGAGAAGAACCTGAACACCTATATCAAGTGCAACCCCACTCTGCTGGGCTATGAGTTTGCCCGCAAGACCCTGGACGGTCTGGGCTTCGACTACATCGCCTTTGACGACCACCACTTCCTGGAGGATCTGCAGTGGGAGGATGCCATCCCCATGTTCCACCGCCTGATGAAGCTTACCGGCGAGCGGGACCTGGAGTTCGGCGTAAAGATCACCAACACCTTCCCCGTAGACGTAAAGGCCGGCGAGCTGCCCAGCGGGGAGATGTATATGTCCGGCCGCTCCCTGTACCCCCTGTCCCTGTCTCTGGCCGGGATGCTGTCCAAGGAGTTCAAGGGCAAGCTGCGCATCTCCTACTCCGGCGGCGCCGACATCCACTCCATCAAGAAGCTGTTTGAGGCCGGTATCTGGCCCATCACCATGGCTACCACCGTCCTGAAGCCCGGCGGCTATCAGCGCTTCAGCCAGATCGGCAAGGAGCTGATGGACATCAGCTATGAGCCCTGGACCGGCGTGGACGTGGCCAAGGCCCAGGCTCTGGTGAAGGAGTTTGTCACCGACGTCCACTACCAGAAGCCCATGAAGCCCATCCCCAGCCGCAAGATGGACAAGAAGGTGCCTCTCATCGACTGCTTCGAGGCCCCCTGCCGCAACGGCTGTCCCATTGAGCAGGATATCCCTGCCTACCTGATGAAGGTCAACGAGGGCAAGTACGAGGAGGCCCTCCAGATCATCACCCACCGCAACGCTCTGCCCTTCATCACCGGCACCATCTGCTCTCACCGCTGCCAGGACAAGTGTATGCGCAACGCCTATGACGAGAGCGTGTACATCCGCACCCAGAAGCTGAAGGCTGCCGAGGGCGGCTTTGAGGCCCTGCTGCCCAAGCTGAAGCCCGCTGCCCCCGTGGCCGGCAAGAAGGTTGCCGTCATCGGCGGCGGCCCCGCCGGTATGTCCGCCGCCTACTTCCTGGGCCGCTCCGGTGTGGACGTGACCATCTTTGAGCGCAAGGACTCCCTGGGCGGCATCGTCCGTCACGTGATCCCCGCCTTCCGGATCAGCGATGAGGCCATCGACAACGATGTCAAGCTGATGAACGCCATGGGCGTGAAGGTGGAGCTGAATACCGAGGTCAAGAGCGTGCAGGACCTCTTCGACAAGGGTTACACCCAGGTCATCCTGGCCACCGGCGCCTGGCACAAGGGCAGCGCCGGCATGGAGTACGGCGAGGAAATGAACGTCATCGAGTTCCTGGAGAAGGCCAAGAAGGCCCCCGAGAGCCTGGATCTGGGCAAGAACGTGGTGGTCATCGGCGGCGGCAACACCGCTATGGACGCTGCCCGGGCCGCCAAGCGCATCCCCGGCGTGGAGAAGGTCTCCCTGGTCTACCGCCGCACCAAGCGCTATATGCCCGCCGATCAGGAGGAGCTGGAGCTGGCTCTGGAGGACGGCGTGGAGTTCTGCGAGCTGCTGGCTCCCGTGGGCGTGAAGGACGGCGTGCTCACCTGCCACCAGATGGAGCTGGGCGCTCCCGACGCCTCCGGCCGCCGGTCCCCCGTGGACACCGGCAAGGTGGTTGAGGTTCCCGCCTGCACCGTCATCACCGCCGTGGGCGAGAAGGTGGACACCGAGCTGTACACCGCCAACGGCCTGGAAGTGGATAACCGCGGCAAGGCTGTGGTCAACGCCGATACCCTGGAGTCCTCCGTGAAGAACGTCTACGTCATCGGAGACGGCCAGAAGGGCCCCGGCACCGTGGTGGAGGCCATTGCCGGCGCTACCAAGGCTGCCCGCGCCATTCAGGACTTCGACGTGAACGTCTATGTGGACAAGAACGTCAACCCCGACTATCAGAAGCCTCTGGCCAAGCGGGGCGACATCTGCACCGATTGCAGCAGCTGCGATGACAGCCGCTGCCTGGGCTGCGCCACCGTGTGCGAGACCTGCACCGAGGTGTGCCCCAACCGTGCCAACGTGGCCATCGCTGTGCCCGGTATGCGGATGCGCCAGATCATCCACGTGGATGGTATGTGTAACGAGTGCGGCAACTGCGGCACCTTCTGCCCCTACGACAGCCGTCCTTACAAGGATAAGTTCACCCTGTTCTGGAGTGAGGAGGACTTCGTCAACAGCGAGAACGAGGGCTTCCTGAAGCTGGAGGGCACCAAGACCCGGGTCCGTCTGGGCGGCCAGGTCAAGGAGTACGATGTGGCCGACGCCGGCTGCGGTCTGTACGAGCCCCTGCGCAAGCTGATCTGCGCTGTGTATGACAGCTACAGCTATCTGCTGAAGTAAAAGTGTAAATCGGTTCCACTGCCACCCCCCACGGCAGCGCGCATCGCCTCAGTGTTGACTGAGGCTTTGCGTGCGCGTGGGGGATAGGTGGATTGGACGATGGAATACTGACCGGGCGGGAATCCCTGGAGCCCGCCCTGTGTAAGGAGGAACCCAACATGGCACCGACCCAAAACAACCGTATCGCCATGGTGTACTGCGCCGGCGGCAGCCGGGCCAAGCGCCGGGGAGAGGCGGACCTGTCCTACCTGGATTGCAGCATGGCAAAGCAGGCCTTTGCCGACGGAGTGCTGGAGTGCGCTCAGGGGTGCCTGGGCCTGGGCAGCTGCGTGGAGGCCTGCCGTCTGGACGCCATCCACATCGGTGTCCACGGCGCTGCCGTGGTGGACCGGGAGGCCTGCGTGGGCTGCGGCCTGTGCGTGGAGGCCTGCCCCCAGGGCCTGATCCGTCTGGTGGACGCGGACACCACCATCGTGCCCCGCTGCTCCAATCAGGATGCCGGCCCCGTGGCCCGGAATGCCTGCGACGTCAGCTGCATCACCTGCCGTATGTGCGAGCGCAACTGTCCGGCGGCCGCCATTACCATGGTGGACAACCACGCGGTCATCGATCCGGAGCGCTGCATCTCCTGCGGAATGTGCGCGGTAAAGTGCCCCCGGGGCGTGATTGTGGACGCTGACGGCGTCTTTACCGTGGCTGACTTTGCATAGGAAAGAGGGACCACAGATGAGCTATTCTTTTACCGTAAACGGCCTCCTCCGTACCACCGAGGAGGATAAGCCCCTGCTGCGCTATCTGCGCGACGATCTGCACCTCTATTCCGTCAAGGACGGGTGCAGCGAAGGCGCCTGCGGCACCTGTACCATCGTGGTGGACGGCAAGGCCGTCAAGTCCTGTGTCCTCACCACCAAGAAGGCGGTGGGTAAGACCATCCTTACCGTAGAGGGCCTGTCCCACGACGAGCAGGAGGCCTTTGTGTACGCCTTCGGCAAGGTGGGCGCCGTCCAGTGCGGCTTCTGTATCCCCGGCATGGTGATGGCGGGCAAGGCCCTCATTGACCAGAACCCCAATCCCTCCGAGGCCGACATCAAGAAGGCCATCCGGGGCAACATCTGCCGGTGCACCGGCTACAAGAAGATCATCGAGGGCATTTCCCTCACCGCCGCCATCCTCCGAGGAGAGGAGAAGATCGACCCCGAGCTGGAGAAGGGCGACGTATACGGCGTGGGCGACCGGGCCTTCCGCACTGACGTGCGGGGCAAGGTGCTGGGCAGCGGCGCCTACTGTGACGACATCGAGATGGAGGGCATGGTTCACGCCTCCGCCGTCCGCTCCCAGTATCCCAGAGCAAAGGTGCTGGACATTGACGCCTCCAAGGCCCTGGAGCTGCCCGGCGTGCTGGCTGTCCTCACCGCTGAGGACGTGCCCAACAACAAGGTGGGCCACATCCAGCAGGACTGGGATGTGTTCATCGCCAAGGGCGATATCACCCGCTGTGTGGGCGACGCCATCTGCCTGGTGGTTGCTGAGAACGAGAAGGTGCTGGCCCAGGCCAAGAAGCTGGTGAAGATCAGCTACGAGCAGCTGGAGCCGGTGCGCTCCATCCAGGAGGCCATGGCCGAGAATGCGCCCAAGCTCCACCCCAACGGCAACCTGTGCCAGCAGCGCCATGTGACCCGGGGCGACGCCAAGACCGCTCTGGCCAACTCCAAGTATGTGGTGACCCAGAGCTACAAGACTCCCTTTACTGAGCACGCCTTCCTGGAGCCCGAGTGCGCCGTGGCCTTCCCCTACAAGGACGGCGTGAAGGTGTACACCTCCGACCAGGGTGTGTACGACACCCGGAAGGAGATCTCCATCATGCTGGGCTGGGAGCCCGACCGCATCGTGGTGGAGAACAAGTTCGTGGGCGGCGGCTTCGGCGGCAAGGAGGACGTGTCCGTGCAGCACCTGGCGGTGCTGGCGGCTCTGAAGGTCCAGAAGCCGGTGAAGTGTAAGCTCACCCGGCAGGAGTCCATCAACTTCCACCCCAAGCGCCACTACATGGAGGGTACCTTCACCCTGGGCTGCGATGAGAACGGCATCTTCACCGGCCTGGACTGCGAGATCTACTTCGACACCGGCGCCTATGCCTCCCTGTGCGGCCCCGTACTGGAGCGTGCCTGCACCCACTCCGTGGGCCCCTACTGCTACCAGAATACCGACATCCGTGGCTTCGGCTACTACACCAACAATCCTCCCGCCGGCGCCTTCCGTGGCTTCGGCGTGTGCCAGAGCGAGTTTGCCCTGGAGTCCAACATCAACCTGCTGGCCGAGAAGGTGGGCATCTCTCCCTGGGAGATCCGCTACCGCAACGCCATTGAGCCCGGCAAGGTGCTGCCTAACGGCCAGATCGCCGACTGCTCCACCGCTCTGAAGGAGACCCTGCTGGCGGTCAAGGACGTGTACGAGGCCAACATGGATCACGCGGGCATCGCCTGCGCCATGAAGAACGCCGGCGTGGGCGTGGGCCTGCCCGACAAGGGCCGCTGCAAGCTGGTGGTGCGTGACGGCATGGTGGAGCTGTATGCCGCTGCCTCCGACATCGGTCAGGGCTGTGCCACCGTCTTCCTCCAGGTCCTCTCCCAGACTACCGGGCTGCCCCGGCTGCTGCTGCGGAACATGGGTGCCAACTCTGAAGTGGCTCCCGACTCCGGCACCACCTCCGGCTCCCGTCAGACTCTGATCACCGGCGAGGCTGTGCGTATGGCCGCCGTGGATCTGAAGAAGGATATGGATGAGGTAAACGGCGACCTGTCCAAGCTGGAGGGTAAGGAGTACTTTGCCGAGTTCTTCGATCCCACCGACAAGCTGGGCTCCGACAAGCCCAATCCCAAGAGCCATGTGGCCTACGGCTTTGCCACCCATGTGGTCATCCTGGACGACGAGGGCCAGGTCAAGGAAGTCTATGCTGCCCACGACTCCGGCAAGGTGGTCAACCCCACCTCCATCCAGGGTCAGATTGAGGGCGGCGTGCTCATGGGTCTGGGCTACGCCCTCACCGAGGACTTCCCCCTGAAGGACTGTGTGCCACAGGCCAAGTACGGTACTCTGGGCCTGATGCGGTCCAACCAGATCCCCGATATCCACGCCATCTATGTGGAGAAGGACGAGCTGCTGCCCTTCGCCTACGGCGCCAAGGGCATCGGTGAGATCGCCACCATCCCCACTGCACCGGCTGTCCAGGGCGCCTATTACGCCAAGGATCACATCCTGCGTACCAGCCTGCCCATGGAAAAGACCTACTACAAAAAGTAAGCAACGCTCATACCCAGTTACCCAGTCACGGAGGCCGCCCAAAGACCTTCCAGGGGGCCTCAGATCAGCGGTGGAAAAACCACCGCTCTGAGGCCTCCTTTTTTGCTCTGACCGGGAAGAGGGGAGGGGGGAAAACCCACTGAAACCAGAGGGTTTGAGACGTCACCAAAAAAATTTTTAGTATCTCAATATTTTTTTCTGATTTCCTCTTGACAACTGGAAAACAAGTGGTATGATGGTCTCAGAAAACAAAAGAAAGTTTGCGAGTGCGCAAAGAAAATTTGGAGGCGAGTGTTCGATGAAAGACCAGCTCAAATGGGTCCTCAATAAAATGCCGAAGAGCGACGACAAGCAGCTGGACGTCATGTCCCTGTCCAACGTGGCCAAGGCCCGCTTCTTCCACAGCTCCTTCCCCCAGTACTCCATCACCCCCCTGGCTCAGCTGGAGGGCATGGCCAAGTACCTGGGCCTGGGCGGCGTGTATGTGAAGGATGAGTCCTACCGCTTCGGCCTCAACGCCTTTAAGGTGCTGGGCGGCTCCTTCGCCATGGCTAAGTACATTGCCAAGGAGATGGGCCGGGACGTTTCCGAGATGACCTACGACTACCTGACCAGCGAGGCCTTCCGCAAGGAGTTCGGCCAGGCCACCTTCTTCACCGCCACCGACGGCAACCACGGCCGCGGCGTGGCCTGGGCTGCCAACAAGCTGGGCCAGAAGGCTGTGGTACATATGCCCAAGGGCAGCGCCAAGTCCCGCTTTGACAACATCGCCAAGGAGGGCGCCAAGGTCACCATCGAGGAAGTCAACTACGACGACTGCGTGCGTATGGCTGCCGCCGAGGCTGAGCAGACCGAGCACGGCGTCATCGTGCAGGACACCGCTTGGGACGGCTACGAGGAGATCCCCTCCTGGATCATGCAGGGTTACGGCACCATGGCCAACGAGGCTGCCGATCAGCTCCGTCAGTGCGGCGTGAACCGCCCCACTCACGTGTTCGTGCAGGCCGGCGTGGGCTCTCTGGCCGGCGCTGTGGTGGGTTACTTCACCAACCTGTTCCCCAACGATCCTCCCAAGTTCGTGGTGATGGAAGCCCGCGCTGCTGACTGCCTCTATCAGGGTGCTCTGGCCAACGACGGCAAGCCCCGCATCGTCACCGGCGACCTCCAGACCATCATGGCCGGTCTGGCCTGCGGCGAGCCCAACACCATCTCCTGGGACATCCTCCGCAACCATGTTTCCGCCTTCATTTCCTGCCCCGACTGGGTGAGCGCCAAGGGTATGCGTATGCTGGGCGTGCCTGTCAAGGGCGATCCCACTGTGATCTCCGGCGAGTCCGGTGCCGTGGGTATGGGCGTGCTGGACGCCATCATGTGCGACGACACTTATAAGGAGCTGCGTGACGCTCTGGAGCTCAACCGCTTCAGCCAGGTGCTCATGTTCTCCACCGAGGGCAACACCGATCCCCTGAAGTTCCGTCGGGTGATCTGGGACGGCGAGTATCCCACCGTCGACACCCCCCAGAAGCCTTACTAAGTTTGTGCTGACCGGGATCATTCCCGATGAAACCGTGAAATAAATTGAAAATGGAGGTCATTACCATGGATTTTGAGAAGATCAAAGCTGCTGCCGAAGGTTATAAGGCCGACATGACCCGCTTCCTGCGGGACATGATCCGCATCCCCAGCGAGAGCTGCGAGGAGAAGGGCGTTTGCGAGTGCATCAAGGCCGAGATGGAGAAGCTGGGCTTTGACAAGGCCGAGTTTGACGGCCTTGGCAACGTGATCGGCTGGATGGGCGAGGGCGACAAGATCATCGCCATCGACTCCCACATCGACACCGTGGGCATCGGCAATATCAACAACTGGACCCACGACCCCTACGAGGGCTATGAGGACGACGAGGTCATCTACGGCCGCGGCGGTTCCGACCAGGAGGGCGGCATGGCTTCCGCCGTGTACGGCGCCAAGATCATGAAGGATCTGGGCCTGATCCCCGCCGGCTACAAGATCATGGTCGTCGGCTCCGTGCAGGAAGAGGACTGCGACGGTATGTGCTGGCAGTACATCGTCAACAAGTTCTTCCCCGCCAACGGCATCAAGAAGGAGCAGGTTGAGTTCGTCATCTCCACCGAGCCCACCGACGGCGGCATCTACCGTGGTCACCGCGGCCGTATGGAGATCCGCGTGGATGTGAAGGGCGTTTCCTGCCACGGCTCCGCTCCCGAGCGCGGCGACAACGCTATCTACAAGATGGCTGACATTCTCCAGGACGTGCGCGCCCTCAACGAGAACGACGATGCCGACTCCACCGAGATCAAGGGCCTCGTGAAGATGCTCAACCCCAAGTACAACCCCGAGCACTACGAGGATGCCCGCTTCCTGGGCCGCGGCACCTGCACCACCTCCCAGATCTTCTACACCTCTCCCAGCCGCTGCGCTGTGGCTGACTCCTGCTCCATCTCCATCGACCGCCGCATGACCGCCGGCGAGACCTGGGATTCCTGCCTGGATGAGATCCGCAACCTGCCCAGCGTGAAGAAGTACGGCGACGACGTGAAGGTCTCCATGTATATGTATGACCGTCCCTCCTGGACCGGCGAGGTGTACGAGACCGAGGCTTACTTCCCCACCTGGATCAACAAGGAGAACGCCGCTCACGTTCAGGCTCTGGCCGACGCTCACCACGCCCTGTTCGGCGAGGAGCGCATCGGGCCCGACGGCGCCATGCACCTGCGTCACCGTCCTCTGATCGACAAGTGGACCTTCTCCACCAACGGCGTTGCCATCCAGGGCCGCTACGGCATCCCCTGCGTGGGCTTCGGCCCCGGTGCTGAGTCTCAGGCTCACGCCCCCAACGAGATCACCTGGAAGCAGGACCTGGTTTCCTGCGCCGCCCTGTACGCTGCCGTGCCCGGCCTGTACAAGGAGGAGAACAAGACCGCTGACGTGACCCAGTTCCGCGCCGGCAAGACCAACAACGACATTAAGTAAGAAGCGCTGACATAGGCCATATGGGGCGGCGCAAGCCGCCCCTGCGGATATGAAACCCGTATCCATCCACCAACCGACTAAATATTGAAAAGGAGATCGATTGCAATGGACAAGACTCTGCAGATGTATATCGACAAGCTGAATGCCCTGAACTTCAAGGAGATGTACGAGGGCGATTTCTTCCTGACCTGGGACAAGACCGACGACGAGATCGAGGCCGTCTTCACCGTGGCCGACGCTCTGCGCTATATGCGTGAGAACAACATCTCCACCAAGATCTTCGAGTCCGGCCTGGGCATCTCCCTGTTCCGCGACAACTCCACCCGTACCCGTTTCTCCTTCGCTTCCGCTTGTAACCTGCTGGGCCTGGAGGTTCAGGACCTGGACGAGGGCAAGAGCCAGATCGCTCACGGCGAGACCGTCCGCGAGACCGCTAACATGATCTCCTTCATGGCCGACGTCATCGGCATCCGCGACGATATGTACATCGGCAAGGGCCACACCTATCAGAAGGAAGTGGTTGAGGCCGTGACCCAGGGCCACAAGGACGGCGTTCTGGAGCAGAAGCCCACCCTGGTCAACCTGCAGTGCGACATCGACCACCCCACCCAGGCTATGGCCGATATGCTGCACATCATCCATCACTTCGGCGGCGTTGAGAACCTGAAGGGCAAGAAGATCGCCATGACCTGGGCTTACAGCCCCTCTTACGGCAAGCCCCTCTCCGTGCCCCAGGGCATCATCGGCCTGATGAGCCGCTTCGGCATGGACGTCGTCCTGGCTCACCCCGAGGGATACGAGGTTATGCCCGAGGTCGAGGAGGTCGCCAAGAAGAACGCCGAGAAGTCCGGCGGTACCTTCACCAAGACCAACAGCATGGCTGAGGCCTTCAAGGATGCCGACATCGTGTATCCCAAGAGCTGGGCTCCCTTCGCTGCCATGGAGAAGCGCACCAACCTGTACGCCGAGGGCGACAGCGAGGGCATCAAGGCTCTGGAGAAGGAGCTGCTGGCTCAGAACGCCAACCACAAGGATTGGTGCTGCACCGAGGAGCTGATGAAGACCACCAAGGACGGCAAGGCTCTGTATATGCACTGCCTGCCCGCCGACATCAACGACGTGTCTTGCAAGGACGGCGAGGTCGAGGCTTCCGTGTTCGATCGCTATCGTGATCCTCTGTACAAGGAGGCTTCCTACAAGCCCTACATCATCGCCGCTATGATCTTCCTGGCTAAGGTTAAGGATCCCCAGGCCACTCTGAAGGCCCTGGAGGAGCGCGGCATCGCCCGTTGGTTCCAGAAGTAAGATTCTGATCCATATCTGACTTCCATTTTTCCTTCCCCTTCCTTTTAAAGGCCCGTCCGCATAGGTCAACCTGCCTGTATCTGTGCGGACGGGCCCCACTATTTTAACCATTGCCCTGGTGTGCCGAAGAGAAGGAATTTCGCCTGCACCAAGGTTTTGCCGGAGGCAAGAAGCTTGTGTCCACCAGCCGTGTGGCCAGCATTGCCGCCCGCCTGATCCCAGCATAAATTTTTAGTATGAGGTGTTTATTATGGGCAAGCGTATCGTAATCGCCCTGGGCGGCAATGCTCTGGGCAACAATCTTCCTGAGCAGATGATCGCCGTGAAGCAGACCGCCAAGGCCATCGTGGACCTGATCCAGGAGGGCCATGAGGTTATCATTGCCCACGGCAACGGCCCCCAGGTTGGCATGATTCAGAAGGCCATGACCGAGCTGACCCGTTCCGACCCCGAGAAGTATATCCCCTGCCCCCTGTCCGTGTGCGTGGCCATGAGCCAGGGCTACATCGGCTACGATCTGCAGAACGCTCTGCGTGAGGAGCTGCTGGACCGCGGCATCAACAAGGGCGTGGCTACCGTGCTGACCCAGGTTGAGGTGGACCCCGAGGACAAGGCTTTCCAGAATCCCACCAAGCCCATCGGCGCCTTCATGACCAAGGAAGAGGCCGACAAGATGGTGGCCGAGCGCGGCTACAACGTCATTGAGGACGCCGGCCGAGGCTATCGCCGTGTGGTGGCTTCTCCCAAGCCCCAGTCCATCATTGAGATTCAGTCCATCCGCGACATGGTGGCCGCCGGCCTGGTGGTGGTGGCCTGCGGCGGCGGCGGTATCCCCGTCTACAAGACCGAGGGTCATCACCTGAAGGGCGCTGCTGCCGTTATCGACAAGGACTTCGCCTCCTGCGTGCTGGCTCAGCAGGTGGAGGCCGACACCCTTATCATCCTCACCGCTGTGGAGAAGGTGGCCATCAACTTCGGCAAGCCCAACGAGCAGTGGCTGGACTCTCTGACCCCCGACGAGGCCCGCAAGTACATCGCTGAGGGTCACTTCGCTCCCGGTTCCATGCTGCCCAAGGTGCAGGCTGCCGTGGAGTTTGCCGAGAGCGCTCCCGGCCGCTCCGCCCTCATCACCCTGCTGGAGAAGGCCAAGGACGGCGTGGCCGGCAAGACTGGTACCGCTATCCATCAGTAATCCAAGCAAACTCCAAACGAACAAAGCAAAACGGCCCGCTCCGGAAGGCTCCGGGGCGGGCACGTTTATGGCATAAAAAATCCCCTGCCGGTTCTCCGGCAGGGGATTTGTCTTAGTTGTTGGGAATGGGAAGGATCACAGTGAAGGTGGAACCTTTGCCTACCTGGCTCTCCAGGCTGACGGTGCCGCCGTAAAGTTGCGTGATGTGCTTGACGATGGCCAACCCCAGGCCGGTACCGCCGTTCTTGCGGGCCCGGCCTTTTTCCACCCGGTAGAACCGCTCGAACACCCGGCTCTGATCTTCCTCGGGGATACCGATGCCATGGTCCTCCACCGAGATCACAGCCTTGCCGTCCTGTACATGGATACGGGTGGTCACCATACCGCCGTTTTCGCTGTACTTGATGCCGTTGCCCATCAGATTGAAGAGCAGCTCCTTCAGCCGGCTCATGGGGACGCCTACGGTGACGCTCTCGCCCTCCACGGCCAGGGTCACGCCGGCGGCCTTGGCGGAGGGCTCCAGCAGGGAGGCGGTTTCTCGGGCCGCGTCCAGCACAGCGGAGCGCTCCTCGGTCTGGTCGATGGCCACCGATTCCAACTCGGACAGCTTGAGAATGTCGTTGATGAGATCGATGAGCCGGTCCACCTCCACACCGATCATGGTGATAAACCGCTTTTGATCGGCGGGAGAGGTCACCATGCCGCTGGACAGCATATCGGTAAAGCCCTTGATGCTGGTCAGGGGGGTTTTCAGTTCATGGGATACATTGGCGGTAAATTCGCTGCGGATACCCTCAGCCTTCTTCAGCTCGGTGACGTCGGACACCAGAATGGAAGTACCCACCGGCTGGCCCTCATACTGCCGGCCGGAGACGGGGGAGACAAACAGCCGCAGGGAGCGGGCATCCTCGGTGAGAGCATCCACATCCAGCATGATGGAGGAATGCTTCTCCTGGCAGTCATGGATGGCCTCACGGAGCCGGCGGCTGCGGGTGAGCAGCAGAGCGCCGTCCTCCTGCTCTCCTCCCTCAGGGAAGCCGAACAGAATACGGGCGGCCCGGTTGATGGCCAGAACTTTACCCTCCTCATCCAGCAGGATCAGGCCCTCGTCCATGCAGTCCAAGATCAGGCTGACCTTGTCCCGCTCGGCGGTAATGGACTGAATGTAGCCGCCCAGCTGATCCATCAGCTTGTCAATGTAGCGCAGGATGGGACGCAGCTCGTCATCGGCCTGAATATCCTCCAGTCCGGGTGTCTTTTTGCCGTCCAATACGCCCTGGAGAGCGCCGCCTACCGAGTTGAGAGGGGTTATGATACGGTTGGCGGTGCGGCGGGACAGCAGGAAGGCCAGCAGCAGGGCGGCAATGGAGGCGATCAGGAAACCCCAGACGCCGCTCATCACCAGAGAGTTGATGGAGGACAGGGGCATGGCGGCCCGGCCGATCATGCCGTCGGCAAAGCGCTTGGCAACATAGAACATGGAGGTTCCAAGGGTATCAGAATGGCGTGCCGCCTCGCCCCAGCCGGAGCGCTCGGCGTCAATCACCTCGGGACGGCTGTTGTGATCCTCCAGCTGGGAGGCGTCCGCGTCGGTATCCGCCAACACGGTGCCGTCGGTGTCGATGATGGTGAGACGCTTGTCGGGGGCGGCGGCATGGAACTGCTCCATCAAAGCCTCCGGCTCGGTGATGGCGCTCTGGGCGTCCATCAGCTCCAGCAGCTCCTGCAAGGTGGAGCGGGCGGCGTCCATCTCCCGGCTGCGGAACATCAGGATCCCCACAACATTGGAGATCAGCAGGGCGAACACCACGGTGAGCAGCGTTGCGCCGATGATTCGTTTCTTCATAATAGGCTCCTCTCGCAGATAATGGGAAAACGGGCGGATGGAGGCCGCCCGTGGTGCGACGGCAGCCGCCCGGCAGGGAGACGGGCCGTCAGGACATTTTATAGCCCACGCCACGGACCGTGGTAATCACGTCCTCGCCCAGCTTCTGCCGCAGGGCCTTGACGTGCATATCCACAGTACGGGTCTCGCCGGTATAGTCGTAATCCCAAACCGTCTGGAGGATCTCGTCCCGGGTGAGGGCCACGCCCCGGCGGGCACACAGCAGCTTGAGCAACTCAAACTCCTTGAAGGTAAGGTCCACCAGCTTACCGCCCTTGCGGACCTCCCGGGCAGCGGGATCGATCTCCAGATCCCCGCAGGTCAGCACCTGGTCGCCCCGGCGCTCGGTGCGGCGAAGCACCGCCTTCACCCGGGCCTGGAGCTCCATGATGCCGAAGGGCTTGACCACATAGTCGTCGGCGCCGTTTTCCAGGCCGGATACCCGGTCCATCTCAGCGCTGCGGGCGGTGAGCATGATGACCGGCACCTCGGCGGTGTCCCGGCCTTCCCGCAGGCGGCGGAGGATCTCCAGACCATCCATGCCGGGGAGCATGATGTCCAGAATAAACAGCACGGGAAGGCTGTGGGCCGTCTCGCCCTCGAACATGGCCTCGCCGGATTCATAGGGGCGAACGGTATAGCCCACGGATTGAAAATAGTACCGGAGCATCTCCCGGATGCTCTCGTCGTCCTCCACCACTACGATGGCTCTGGACATGGGATCACCTTCCATTTCGTATTGGGGGGCTCAGGCCTGGAGCTGGATCTCTCCGGTGACGCAGAAGATTGCCCACTGGGCGATGTTCACCGCATGGTCCGCGATGCGCTCCAGATATTTGGCGATGATAATCAGGTCGATGGCCTGGTCAGCCGCCTCCCGGTTCTCCAGGATGAGCTCTACCAGCTCGCTCTTAATGGTACGGAAGAGCTGGTCGATCTCATCGTCCAGGCTGACCACGGCGTTGGCCGCCTCGGTGTCCCGGTTGACATAGGCAAAAATGGCCCGTTTCACCATGACGCCGGCCTTCTGGCTCATGGTGCGGATGTCCGCCAGGGTCTGGGTCTGCTGCTGTTCCTTCAACAGCAGGGAAATCTCGGCGATGTTGGAGCACTGGTCGCCGATGCGCTGCAGGTCGGTGACCATCTTCAGGGCGGCGGAGATGGTGCGCAGGTCCCGGGCCACGGGCTGTTGCTGGAGGAGGAGACGCAGGCAGCGGTTCTCGATATCCCGCTCCATCTCGTCCATGTGTTTGGTCATTTCCACCGCGGATTTGGCGGCGTCGTCGTCGCTGGAGGCCAGAGACTCCACCACCACGTCGATGGCGTCCTCAGCGGCGGCCGCCATGTCGATCATTTCATAATTGAGCTCCTGGAGCTCGGCGTCAAAGGTTTTTCTCATGAGAGCCTCCTGTTAACCGAAGCGGCCGGTGATGTAGTCCTCGGTGCGCTTGTCCTTGGGGACCGAGAAGAGCTGGGTGGTATCGCCGAACTCGATAAGCTGGCCCAGCAGGAAGAAGGCGCATTTGTCGGACACACGGGTGGCCTGCTGCATATTGTGGGTGACGATGACAATGGTATAGTCTTTCTTCAGATCGGCGATCAGGTCCTCGATCTTGGAGGTGGAGATGGGGTCCAGAGCGGAGGTGGCCTCGTCCATCAGCAGGATGTCAGGCTCCACAGCCAGAGCACGGGCAATGCAGATACGCTGCTGCTGGCCGCCGGACAGGCCCAGAGCCGACTTTTTGAGGCGATCCTTCACCTCGTCCCAGATAGCGGCGCCCTGGAGGGACTTCTCCACGATGTCGTCCAGACGGCTCTTATTCTTGATGCCATGGGTGCGGGGGCCGTAGGCGATGTTATCATAGATGGACATGGGGAAGGGGTTGGGCTTCTGGAACACCATGCCGATCTGCTTGCGCAGCCAGGTCACGTCCACCTTGGAGTCGTAGATCTCCTGGCCCCGGTATTGAATGGAGCCGGTGATCTTGATGCCGGGCACCAGGTCGTTCATCCGGTCCAGGGTTTTCAGGAAGGTGGACTTGCCGCAGCCGGAGGGGCCGATGAGGGCGGTGACCTGCTTTTCGGGAATATCCACGCTGACATCCTTCAGGGCCTGGGTCTGGCCGTACCAGAGGTCCAGCCCCTTTACAGACAGAATCGTATTTTCATCCATGGTTGGAACTCCTTATTTTTTCTTTAATTTCTTGCCCACCAGCTTGGCGGTCAGGTTGATGACCAGGGTGAGCAGCATCAGGATGGCGGCGATGGCAAAGGCCACGTCAAACTCGGCCCGCTCCTTGGCATACACATACAGAGCCACGGTGAGAGAAGCACCGGAGGAGTGGATAAACTGGTCGAAGGAGCCGAAGAAGTCGTTGAGCGCCATACCCATACCGGCGGTAAAGAGCAGGGCGGCGGACTCGCCCACAATGCGGCCGATGGACAGGATGCAGCCGGTGACGATGCCGTCCACCGAGGAGGGGAGCACCACCGTGCGGATCATGCGCCACTTGCCGGCGCCCAGGCCCAGAGCGGCCTCACGGTAGGACTGGGGCACGGTCTTGAGGGCCTCCTGAGTGGTACGGACGATGGTGGGCAGGGTCATAATGACCAGGGTGAGGGAGCCGGCCAGCAGGGAGGCCTTCAGCCCAAGGAACTGACAGAAGAAGAGCATACCCACCAGGCCGAAGATGATGGAGGGGATGCCGGTGAGGGTCTCGGTGGCAAACTCCAGAATACCCACCAGCCGGCGGTTGCGGGCGTACTCGGTGAGGTAGATGGCTGCCCCCACGCCCAGAGGCAGGATAAAGATCAGGGTGACAACCACGATATAGACCGTGTTAAGGATGTTGGGCAGGATACCGATGGTGTCCTTGATATAGCTGGTTTCGGTGGTCAGGAACTCCCAGGAGATGTGGGGCAGACCGTTAATAAAAATATAGCCAATGACGAACACCAGCAGCGCGCAGGTGAGGGCGGCGCAGAAGTAAAGCAGGAAACGGAGGGTACGGTCATAGGCCTTCCGCTTTCCGGAAAGAGGTTTCATTTCGATCACAGTATATCACCCCTTCTTCCGTTTGAGAAGCGTGTTGAGGATCACATTGATGAGCATGATAAAGAGGAAGAGCACCAGCGCGATGGAGAACAGGGCCTGACGCTGGAGGCCGGAGGCGTAGGACATTTCGCTGGCCACGGCGGTGGTGAGGAAGCGGACGGAGGAGAAGAGGGAGGGCATATTGGCCACGTTGCCGGCCACCATGATGACGGCCATGGCCTCGCCGATGGCCCGGCCGATGCCCAGCACGATGGAGGCGGCGATACCGCTGGAGGCGGCGGGAACGCTCACCCGGAAGACCGTCTCGATGTGGGTGGCGCCCAGGGCCAGGGAGGCCTCCTCATACTCCTTGGGGACCGCCTTCAGGGCGGTCTCGGACACGGAGATGATGGAGGGCAGGATCATGACGGCCAGCACGATGATGGCACAGAACAGGCTGGCGCCGTCAGGCAGGTTGAACAGCTCCCGGACGGCGGGAACCAGCACCATCATGCCGATGAGGCCGTAGACCACCGAGGGGATGCCTGCCAGCAGGTCCACGGCGGTGCGCACGGCGGAGGCCAGCCTGGGCGGGGCGATCTTGGCGAGAAACACCGCCGTCATAAAGCCCACCGGAACGCCCAGCACAATGGCGCCGGCAGTGCCGTAGATGGAGGTCAGAATAAAGGGAAGGATACCGAAGGAGGGCTCTGCTGCGGTGGAGGCCCACTTGGTCCCGAACAGAAATTCCACCAGCCCGATCTCTTTGATGGCGGGCAGGCCGGAGATGATCAGGTAGATGCTGATGAACAGGACGAAGACGACCGCAATGAAACCGCAGAGGAAGAACAGCAGGTTCATGGTCACTTCCAACGGTCGGAGCTTTTGTTTCATGGTTGATGACCGGCCTTTCGTAAAAGAGTTGTAGTCATAGAGATTGCCCCCTCGTGACCGAGGGGGCAATCAAAACGGCGGATGGATTTACTCGGCCACAGGCACCGCGCCGGCGCCGGCGATCAGATCGGCGGCATCAGCGGAGGTAGCCCAGTCGATGAAGGCCTGAGCCGCGTCGGAGAGCTCGGCGCTGTCGCTGACGATGAAGTTGAAGTTACGCTGAATGGCGTAGGTGCCGTCCAGAACGGTCTCCTCGGTGGGAGCCACACCGCCCACGGTGATGGCCTTCACGGTGTCATCCACAGCGGACAGGGAGGCGTAGCCGATGGCGTCGGGGTTGGAAGCCACGTTGGCGATCACTTCGCCGGTGGAGGTCAGCTCGTTCTGGTACTTGCAGGCGTCCTCGGTGCCGGTGATGGACTCGAAGCCGTCGCGGGTGCCGGAGCCGGCCTCACGGCCGATGAACACGACCTGAGCGTCGTTGCCGCCAACCTCGGACCAGTTGGTGATCTCACCGGTGGCCAGCTGAGCGATCTGCTCCACGCTCAGGTCAGCCACAGGGTTCTCGGGGTTGATGATGATGGCGATGCCGTCCTTGGCCACGGTGATGGCCTTCACGCCGGTCTCATCATCCTTCAGGTCGCGGCTGGCCAGACCGATGTCGGCGGTGCCGTCCTGAGCGGAGGTGATGCCGGCGCCGGAACCGGAACCGGTGTACTGAACCTGGATGCCGGGCTGGACCTCACGGAAGGCCTCGGTCAGGGAGCCCATCACGCTCTCCATGGAGGTGGAGCCGTTGGTGACCACGGTGCCGGTCAGCTCGGTGGTGTTGTCGGGAGTCTCGGACTCAGTCACAGCGGGGCTGTTGGTGTTGCCGGCGGGGCTGTTGGCGCTGCCGGCATCGCCGCCGCCGCAGCCGGCCAGCATACCCACGCACAGAGCGGCGGAAAGCATCAGCGCAAGAGTTCTCTTTTTCATGGTGTTCAATCTCCAATCATGCAATGTATTCTTGGTGTCTTTTGGTGTCTCGGAACAAGCTACAGTATAACGGCCCATTGTAAAGTTGTCCTTCAACGAATTGTAAAGAATGAGTAAAGCTGCTCTCTCCCAGTGATTTCCGGACTTTACATTGTAGGATGTCCCATTTTACAAAAGGAATACCGGCCAATTTGGAGCAGTGGGCAGAAAAAGACAAAACGTGGAAAAATGAACGGGGCAAGGTATTGTATTCTTTCGGGAGGAAAGATATAATAATGATTACTGAATCAGCTTATTCTGTGTCCGTCTGACGATCCAGAACGGACATAAGCAGATCATAAAATAAAAGGAGATACAGAGATGTCTAATATTTGGCATGATATCAGCCCCAGCCGCATCCAGCCTGAGGACTTTGTGGCGGTCATTGAGATTCCCAAGGGCAGCAAGAAGAAGTATGAGCTGGACAAGGAGACTGGTCTCATCATTCTGGACCGGGTGCTCCACACCTCTACCCACTATCCCGCCAACTATGGCTTCATTCCCCGGACCTACGGCGACGACGGCGACCCCCTGGACGTGCTGGTGCTCTGCTCCGAGGCCATGGACCCCCTGACTCTGGTGCGCTGCTATCCGGTGGGCTATATCTCCATGCTGGACGGCGGCAAGAACGACGAAAAAATCATCGCCATCCCCTTCTCCGATCCTACCTATAATACCTATCAGGATCTGATGGATCTGCCCGGCCACATCTTTGATGAGATGGCCCACTTCTTCACGGTCTACAAGGCTCTGGAGGGCAAGGAGGCCGTGGCTGGCGACGTGAACGACCGGCAGGCCGCCATTCAGGTCATCCAGCGGGCCATGGATCACTATGCCGAGTGCTTCCTGGGCGGAGCCGCCCCCCGGGTGGATCACCGGGCTTCGGACCGATAACACCGTTAAGGAAAACTTAATGGATTCTTTTCCCCCATTTCTTTGATTCTGTGTTAAAATGAATCCGTTATATGCCTGGACTGGGCATATGGCCGCATCCAATCGCTGCGATCATTCCAATGAGAGAGGACGGATACCATGGGTCATCCATTTGACTGCCTGGTCATCGGCGCCGGTATGGCGGGTGCCATCTGCGCCCGGGAGCTGGCCGAGCGGGGCGGGAAAAAGGTGCTGGTGCTGGAGCGCCGGGACCATGTGGGCGGCAACGCCTACGACTGCTTTGACCAGGCCGGTGTGCTCATCCACCGGTACGGTCCCCATATCTTTCACACCAACGATAAGCGGGTCTTTGACTATCTGTCCCGCTTCACCCCCTGGCTGAACTATCAGCATCAGGTGGTGGCCAACATTCCGGCGGAAGACGGCCGGATGGAAATGCCGGTGCCCTTCAATCTGGTGTCCATGCGGGCGGCCTTCGGAGCGGAGAAGGCCGACAGCCTGGCCAAGCGGCTCATCGCTGCCTACGGCGCGGAGAAGAAGGTCACCATTCTGGAGCTGCGGCAGAATCCCGATCCCGAGATCGCCGCTCTGGCCGATTATGTGTACGAGCACGTCTTTGTCCACTACACCATGAAGCAGTGGGGACAGCGCCCAGAGGACATCGACCCCAACACCACCGCCCGGGTGCCGGTGTTCCTGTCCGAGGACTGCCGCTACTTCCAGGACACCCATCAGGGGATGCCCAAGGAGGGCTATACCCCCATGTTCGAGCGGATGCTGGACCATCCGGACATCACCGTGGAGCTGAATGTTGACGCCGGGGAACGCCTGACCCTGGCCGACGGAGCGGTGCTGCTGGACGGGGAGCCCTTCGATGGTACGATAATCTATACCGGCGCGGCGGACGAGCTGTTCGGCTGCAAGTACGGCCGGCTGCCCTACCGCACCCTGACCTTCCAGTTTGAGACCTACCCGGTGGATTACTGGCAGAGCCACGGCACGGTGAACTACACCGTGGACCAGGACTATACCCGTATCACCGAGTTCAAGTATCTCACCGGCCAGGATCTGCCCGGAGTGACCACCATTATGAAGGAGTACTCCAGCGCTTACACCGGGGCGGAGGGAGAGATTCCCTACTACGCCATTATCAATGAGACCAACAACGCCCTCTACGCCAAGTACAAGGCGGAGGCCGACCGCTTCCCCCGGTTCCACCTGCTGGGCCGGCTGGCGGAATACAAGTATTACAACATGGACGCCATCGCCGCCCGGGCTCTGGCGCTGTGTGATGATCTGTTGAAGTGAGGAAAGGTACATATGTCAAAGCTCATTACTTTCGCGGTGCCCTGTTACAACTCCGCGGCCTACATGGAGCACTGTGTGGAGACCCTGCTTACCGGCGGGGAGGACGTTGAGATTATCCTGGTGGACGACGGCTCCACCAAGGACGATACCCCCGCCATCTGCGACCGCTACGCTGCCCAGTATCCCAACATCGTCAAGGCCATCCACCAGGAGAACGGCGGCCACGGTGAGGGCGTCAACCAGGGCATCCGAAACGCCACCGGTTTTTATTTCAAGGTGGTGGATTCCGACGACTGGTTGGATGAGGCCGCCCTCCAGAAGGCTCTGGAGAAACTGCGGAAGTTTGCCAAAATGGAGAAGCCGGTGGATATGTTCGTGGCCAACTACGTCTACGAGCACGTGGAGGACAACACCCAGAAGGTGGTCCGGTACACCAATGTGTTCCCCCAGAACAAGATCTTTTCCTGGAGCAAGGTGGGCCGGTTCCGCCCCTCCCAGTTCCTGCTGATGCACAGCGTGATCTACCGCACCCAGCTGTTGCGGGACTGCGGCCTGGAGCTGCCTAAGCACACCTTCTATGTGGACAACATCTTTGTCTACCAGCCTCTGCCCTATGTGAAGCGGATCTATTACATGGACATTGATCTGTACCGCTACTTCATCGGCCGGGCTGACCAGAGCGTCAACGAGCAGGTGATGGTGGGCCGGGTGGACCAGCAGCTGCGGGTCAACAAGATCATGATCGATAGTCACGATCTCCGCAAACTCCACGCTCAGCAGCCCCGACTGGCCCGGTATATGAGCAGCTACCTGTCCATGATGATGACCATCTCCTCCATCTTCCTCATTCTGGACGGCTCTCCTGAGGCCCTGGGCAAAAAGACTGAGCTGTGGGAGTACCTGCGGCATAAGGATGTGGGGCTCTACCACAAGTACAAGTACCGCTCCCTCTCCTTTGTAGGCAATATCCCCGGCTATCAGGGCCGGAAACTGTCGGTGAAGCTGTACCGGCTGGCCCGCAAGATCTATAAGTTCAACTGAGCATAAAAGCAGAACAGGTTTTCCGCCTTGTAATGGAAAAACAATATGGTCAGAGGCGAGAGATGCGATATTAAGCAGAAAATTTAATGCTATAAGAAAAAGAGTGCTGATATTCCATATCAGCACTCTTTTTCTTTCAACCGCCACAGGTTTTCCTGTGGCGCTCAGCCCGGCAGCCCCGCTAGCCAGTTGCAGATGGGAATATAGGCCAGAGGCAGGAAGATGGCGGGGAGCATATTGCCCACCCGCAGCTTCTCCTTGGGCAGACCCAGCATATTGATGCCGATGCCTACGATAATGGTGCCGCCCACGGAACTCATTTCATTGACGATAGCTGGGTCGATCTGCTGGCCTACCAGGCCGAAAATCAAAGTCATGCCGCCTTCATATACCAGAATCGGTAGAGCGGAGAAGGCCACTCCGATGCCCATGGCCGCAGAGAAGGTGATGGCGGTGACGCCGTCCATCACAGACTTGGAGATCAGGATATCATAATTGCCGTTCATACCCGCCTCCATAGCGCCGTTGATGGCCATAGCGCCCACGCAGAAGAGGACGGAGGCGGTGACGAAGCCCTCCACAAAACGGCTGTTTTCATCCTTGCGGAGCAGCTTGCGGTGAAGCAGCTCTCCTACGCCGTCCATCCGGCCCTCAATATTGATTGCCTCACCGATCAGAGTACCGATCACCATACACACAATGACGCACAGAGTGTCCGCCGTGCCGATCATGCCGGTGATGCCGATACCCATGGTGCACAGACCCAGAGCAAAGGTGATGCCTGAGGCAAAGCGGGGGCTGATGCGGTTTTTGAACAGAAGGCCCAGACAGCTGCCCAGCAGGATCAGGACCACATTGATGACGGTGGCGATCATAGGGATTCCTCACTTTTATACTGCAATTCACTAAAATATACGGTTCTATGATAAAACCTTTGCCGTCATTTGTCAAAAGGTTTCTGGATGTATGCCGGACGACCCTGCGGAATAGAGTGGAAGTGGACCATTGAAAGGGGGAGGGCCCATTGAAGCTCGACCGGACATCCATGCTCTACGGCACCCTGCTGCTCACCGGCACCGGCATTGCCGGGCAGTTTTTGGGCTTTGTCTACCGGATCTTACTCTCCCGCCTCATCGGAGCGGAGATCATGGGCCTCTACCAGCTCATTATGCCGGTCTATTCCGTGCTGCTCTCTCTGACGGCGGTGGGGCTGACAGCAGCGGTATCCAACCTGTCTGCCGGATACTACGCCCGGGGGCAGCGGGGAGCGGCGGCCCAGGTGCTCCGCCGGTGCCTGTTGTGCTTCCTGGGACTGTTTGGGGTGCTGGCCACGGTTACTGCCCTGCTGTATGACCCTATTTCGGTGTACTTGCTGGGGGATGCCCGCACCCAGATGGGGCTTTTGCTGCTGCTGCCCTGTATTCTCCTTACCGGTGTGGAGAACCTGCACAAGCACTTTTTCTACGGTACCGGCGCCATCCGGCCCCCGGCGGCGGTGGAGCTGTGCGAGCAGGTCATCCGGGCGGCTGCGGTTCTCGGGCTGCTGGTGCTCTTCCTGCCCCAGAACCCGGAGCGGACCGTGGCTATTATCGTGGTGGGCATGATCGTGTGCGAGCTCTTTTCCTCCATCACGCTGATGCTGCTGGCCCGCCGCAGGCTGGCAGGGGAGAAGCTGGGAGAGCCGGGGGCCTCCCGGCGGATGAACCGGCAGATCCTGGCCATCGCCCTGCCGGTGGGGTTTACCAGTCTGCTGGGCAATCTCATGGGCTCGGCCAACGCCGTGCTCATCCCCCAGCGGCTGGTGGCCGCCGGAGCGGAGGTGAGCCGGGCCATGGAGGAGTTCGGTGTGTTGTGCGGCATGACCATGCCCATGCTCTGCCTGCCCACTGCCTTCATCGGCGCCCTGGGGCTGGTGCTCATGCCCAAGCTGGCCCAGGGGGCAGCTCTGGGCAACACCCCGCTGATCCGGCGGCGGATCGACCGGTCTATGCTGGCCACCTCGGTGCTTATGTTTCCCGCCATGGCTCTGCTGGTGGTAGTAGGCCCTACCCTGGGTCAGCTTCTCTTTCGGGAGGAGGGGGTGGGCCGGTATCTGCTCCCTCTGTCGGTAGGGGTGCTGCTGTCCTGTTGGCAGGCAGTGCTGGGGTGTGCGCTCAACGGCCTGGGCAGACAAAAAGCTGCAGCCCGCAGTTCCATTCTGTCCGGCGGGCTGCAGCTGGGCTGCACCTATCTGTTATTGGGACTCCCCGGTGTGGGGATCGGCGGCTACTGGGTGGGGGTGGTGGCCTCCTCCGCCCTGGGGGTGCTCCTGAACTGGTTCCAGGTGCGGCGAGTTACCGGACTGAAGCTGCGGCTCTTTGACTGGGGGGTAGCTCCCGGCCTGGCGGCCCTGCTGACGGGCCTCACCGGCAACCTGCTCTTTCGGGTGCTGCTGGACAGCGGAGTAGGGGAGTGGACGGCGGTGGGGGCCTGCACCCTCTTCGGTGTGGTGCTCTACCTGGCGGCCCTCCAGGCCCAGGGGGTGCGGCTGCATCGGCTTTTCCGCTTGAGGTAGGTTACAGAACATAGCTGGCCATCAGGATGAGTGCCAGCAGACAGAAAGCGATGACGCCGGGATTTTCAAAGAAGAGCCGCCATTTCATGCCCTCGGAGAAGGGGACCAGGCCGGGTTCCAGTTTGATATCCCGCCAGCTGGTGACCAGAAAGGTCATGCCCACCACGATGGACCCCAGCACCAGCAGGGAGGTCAGCAGTTCTCCGGTCTGGCCCAGCAGCTCCAGCAGGGGTACCAGGCCCACCGAGGTAAAGTTGATCAGGGCGTGGAGCAGGATGGACTGCCACAGGCAGCCGGTCCGGAGCACTACATAGGCAAAGAGGGCCCCCACGGCAAAGGCATAGAACAGCTGATTCAGATTGCCGTGAAACAGGCCAAAGCACAGGGCGGAGGCCAGGATGGCAAATTTATCCCCGTAAGGCCGCAGACGGTTCAGCAGCAAATAGCGGAAGAGATATTCCTCTGACAGGGGCGCAATGACGCAGCCCAGCAGGAGGTTGAGTACCGTAGGGTAGCCAGCCAGACTGTCCACCGGATTGGTGACCGCCTGGCCCCGGAGAATCCCAATCAGTTGGGTGAGAAGCAGGGTGAGCAGATTGGACAAATAGACCAGACCAAGGGTGGTCACCAGGGTTTTGCCCAGGTTCAGCGGCCCCATGGGGCGGCGTGCGGAGGGGCCCGGGGCGGGCACGCCGCGCAGCACCAGGCAGAAGGCGGGCACGCCCGCGCCGTAGGCTGAGCCCACGGAGAGGCACCAGCGGGAAATGGGGTGATTCAGAACGCTGGGGACGATGCCGGCCACCAACAGCTGGACCGCCAGCATGGCGGCCATCTGGGCAAACAGGGCCCATCCCAGCCGGGAGAACCATTGACAGTGGGGGCGCAGCAGTTGGGCCCGGTCCGGTTGATGGAGATCCATTCCGTCACCTCGCACAAAAATAAATCCAAATTGAGCCCAGCCGGGCCGTCAAAGCACGGTCCGAAATTCGCACCTGCTTCAGGCACAAGGGCTTCCGGGCTCCATTATAGCAAGAACGGGTGAAAAGGGCAAGAAATCGGACATATTGACATGGCGCTTTTCTATGATACAATATCTTGTGTTCACGCATGATACTAACTCAGAGGAGAGATACGATATGCCTATTTCTGAAAACGCCAAGGCTGTGCTGGAGCGGCGTTATCTGGCCCGGGATGAGCAGGGGAATCCCACCGAGACGGTGGATGGCTTGTTCCGTCGTGTGGCCAACGCGGTGGCCGAAGGCGACCGCCATTTTGACCCCAAGGCCGATGTGGTGGCCACAGCGGCGGAATTCTATGAGATGATGACCAATCTGGACTTCCTGCCCAACTCCCCCACCCTGATGAACGCCGGCCGCCCTCTGGGACAGCTGTCCGCCTGCTTTGTGCTGCCGGTGGCCGACTCCATGGAGGACATCTTTGACGCCATTAAGAACGCAGCTCTCATCCACAAGAGCGGCGGCGGCACCGGTTTTTCCTTCTCCCGGCTGCGTCCCAAGGGTTCCACCGTCAACTCCACCGGCGGTGTAGCCAGCGGCCCCATCTCCTTTATGAAAGTGTTCAATGCCGCCACCGAGGCGGTGAAGCAGGGCGGCACCCGCCGGGGGGCCAACATGGGCATCCTCCGGGTGGATCACCCCGACATTATGGACTTTATTACCTGCAAGAACGATACCTCCGAGATCACCAACTTCAACATCTCCGTGGGCATCACCGAGGCCTTTATGGAGGCGGTGAGTGCGGACGGGATGTACGATCTGGTGGACCCGGCCACCGGCCGGGTGGTGGGCCAGCTGAAGGCCCGGGAGGTCTTTGACACCATCGTCACCTCTGCCTGGCAGACCGGCGAGCCGGGCATCATCTTCCTGGACCGGCTCAACCGGGACAATGCGGTGCCCAGCCAGGGCGAGATTGAATCCACCAACCCCTGCGGTGAGCAGCCCCTGCTGCCCTATGAGAGCTGCAATCTGGGCTCTATCAACCTGGTCAACCACATCACCAAGACCGTGGCGGGCTGGGTGCTGGACCGGGCCAAGCTGGAAAAGACCATCCGTACCGCCGTCCACTTCCTGGACAACGTCATTGAGGTCAACCAGTACCCCCTGCCCGAGATTGACAAGATGACCCGCTCCACCCGGAAGATCGGCCTGGGCGTCATGGGCTTTGCCGATATGCTCCTCTACATGGGTGTGCCCTACAACAGCGAGGAGGGTGTGGCCCTGGCCCAGGAGATTATGGACACCATCAACACCATCGGCCACCAGGAGAGCGAGAAGCTGGCCGAGAGCCGGGGCGCCTTCCCCCTCTTTGACCAGAGCATCTATAAGGACGGCAAGCCCATCCGCAATGCCACTGTTAGCACCATCGCCCCCACCGGCACCCTGTCCATCATTGCCGGCGTGTCCTCCGGTGTGGAGCCGGTGTTTGCCTATGCATATATCCGCAATGTCATGGACAATACCCACCTCATTGAGACCAACCAGATCCTGAAGGACAAGCTGGTGGAGGCGGGGATCTACTCCGAGACTCTGATGAAGCAGATCGTGGAGCAGGGCTCTCTGGCCCATGTGGACGGTATCCCCGAGGAGATCAAGCGGGTATTCGTGTGCGCCCACGACGTGTCCCCCATCTGGCACGTGAAGATGCAGGCCGCCTTCCAGCAGTACACTGATAATGCCGTCAGCAAGACGGTGAACTTCCCCAACTCCGCCACCAAGGCTGAGGTGGCCGAGGTCTACCGCCTGGCCTATACCTTGGGCTGCAAGGGCACCACCATCTACCGGGACGGCAGCCGCAACGAGCAGGTGCTCAACATCGGCAAGGTCAACGACGGTAAGGAGGCTGCCCCCGCCCCCACCGGCCGGGTATGTGAGGAGTGCCAGGTGCCTCAGGAGGCCTATGGCCACATCCAGCCCCGGCCCCGCCCGGCGGTGACCACCGGCTTCACCGAGAAGGTGCGCATCGGCTGCGGCAACCTGTATATCACTGTAAACTATGATGAGAACGGTATCTGCGAGGTGTTCACCAACACCGGTCGGGCCGGCGGCTGCCCCAGCCAGTCTGAGGCCACCGCCCGGCTGGTCAGCGTGGGTATCCGCTCCGGCATGGACCCCAAGGAGATCATCCAGCAGCTCAAAGGCATCCGCTGCCCCTCCTGCCTGCGTCAGCCCGGTGTGCCGGTGACCTCTTGCCCTGACGCCATTGCCAAGGCTCTGGAGAAGGTGCTCAAGGTGTCCAAGGGCACCCACGAGCCCGCTCCTGCTCCCATCAGTGCGGCAACCAAGGCTGCGGCTCCCATTCCCCGGCCCGGCATGACTCCTGCCGAGGCCAAGCTGGCCAAGTTCTGCCCTGAGTGCGGGGCGAAGCTGGAGCACGAAGGCGGCTGCGTCACCTGCCGTGACTGCGGCTACTCCAAGTGCGGCTAAAACAGAAAAGGGCCTGCTCCGGCAGGCCCTTTTTGCAACAGAGTCCGGATAACCTGGAGCGGGGACAGTCACACTAAGGGATGCGCCGGAAGGCATTTCATTTGAATACAGGAGGCGTCAGCCATGTGTACCAGCCTGACCTTTACCACCGACCACACTTATTTTGGGCGGAACCTGGATCTGGAATACCAGTTTGGCCAGCAGGTGGTCATTACTCCACGTAATTACCCATTTTCCTTTCAAGCCATGCCCACCCTGAAGAAGCACTATGCCATCATCGGCATGGCCACAGTGGCGGAGGACTACCCCCTCTATGCTGAGGGGGTCAACGAGAAGGGCCTCTATATGGCAGGCCTCAACTTCCCGGGTAACGCCTGTTATCCCTGCGGCTCGAAGGACGGTACCCCCGCCGCCCCCTATGAGCTGATCCCCTGGCTGCTGGGCAGCTGCGACAGCGTGGACCAGGCGGAGGAAAAGCTGCGCTCTGTCCGTATTTTGGATACCCCCTTTGCCCCCAATATGCCAAACGCCCCCCTCCATTGGCACCTGGCCGACGGAAAGCGGGCCCTGGTGGCGGAGCCTATGGCCGACGGCCTGAGACTGTTTGAGGACCCGGTGGGGGTGCTTACCAACAACCCAACCTTTGATTTCCACCTGACCAATCTGAACCAGTATATGGGCCTGTCCGCCGCCCAGCCGGAGAACCGCTTCGGAGGAGTGGAACTGCGTCCCTTTGGCCAGGGAATGGGCACGTTGGGCCTGCCGGGAGACTGGTCACCTGCCTCCCGCTTTGTCCGGGCCGCCTTCCTTAAGTGGAACAGCGTCTGCGAGCGGGACGAGATATCCAGTGTCAGCCAGGTCTTTCACATCCTGGACGCGGTGGCCATGCCCCGGGGTGCAGTGCGGACACCGGAGGGGAAGTGGGACCTCACGGATTACTCCTGCTGCATTGACGGCTGGACGGGCACCTATTACTACAAGACCTATGACAACAGTCAGATCACCGCGGTGTCCATGGACGAGGCAAAGCGGGAGGGAGAAACGCTGATCTGCCATCCTCTGGTCACGGAGCAGCAGATCCACTTTGTGCCGTGAGCCCCGCCGGGGCGTTTGCCCCGGCACTTGTACATATTGCATAAATGCGGCGCCTTGCCAACAGGGCGAAAAAAGGGAAAACCGGGCCAAAAACCATGTGGTTTGCCAATTCGGCTGAGAGTTAAGGCGGCTTTCTGAAACCGAGTTGTGCATATTGGCTATAATCATTGATAAAAAAATAACGAATTTCTCTTGCATTTTACTTGCCTGTTGGGCGGCGGTGCGTTATACTTATTAGGTGAGAACTTGTTAAAAATATAACAATTCTAGATAGGTTACAGGACAAGGAGGCAGAACATAATGGGTTTTGTGAAGCTGGAAAAGCAGGGCCACGTTGGCGTGGTCACCATTGACCGGCAGGAGGCGCTGAACGCGCTGAACAGCCAGGTTCTGAGCGATCTGGACGCGGTCATCGATCAGGTGGCTGCCGACGACGAGATCTATGTGATGATCCTCACCGGCGCGGGCCGTTCCTTTGTGGCGGGCGCTGACATCGGCGAGATGAAGAACTTCTCTTCCATCGACGGCAAGAAGTTCGGCGTACACGGCGGCGGTGTGTTCCTGAAGCTGGAGAATATGGCCAAGCCGGTCATTGCCGCCATCAACGGGTTCGCTCTGGGCGGCGGCTGCGAGCTGAGCATGGCCTGCGACATCCGTCTGGCCAGTGAGAAGGCCAAGTTTGGTCAGCCTGAGGTGGGCCTGGGCATCACCCCCGGCTTTGCCGGCACTCAGCGGCTGCCCCGCATCGTGGGCGTTTCCAAGGCTATGGAGCTGATCCTCACCGCCAAGGTCATCAAGGCCGACGAGGCCAAGGCCATCGGCCTGGTCAGCGAGGTCTATCCCGCCGAGGAGCTGATGGCCAAGGCCATGGAGCTGGCCAACGCCATCTGTGCCAACGCTCAGATCGCCGTGCAGGAGTCCAAGCGCTGCATCCGCATGGGTATGCAGACCGACATCGCCACCGGCTCCGCTTTTGAGGCCGAGGCTTTCGGCGTCTGCTGCGGCACTGCCGACAAGGACGAGGGCATGGGCGCCTTCCTGGAGAAGCGCGCTGAGAAGCACTTCCAGAACAAGTAAACTATCCGGAAGTGAGTACTTACCTGGCCCATGGCTGAGTCCCCGGCGCTTGCGCCGTCAAGCGTTTTGGCCTGTGGCCAAAACCTTGAAATCGGCGGAATTCATTTCCGGCGATTTGAGTGAAATCATGGGGATCCCGCACGGTGCGCAGCACCGGGTGGGGCGGGGGCATGGGCGCGTTCCTGGAGAAGCGCGCTGAGAAGCACTTCCAGAACAAGTAAGGAAGTTCGGCGAATTTGATTCAGCAAACCAACTACATACATTATAGTATTTGAAAAGAGGTTTTCTGCTATGAAAAAGATTGTTGTCATCGGCGGCGGCACCATGGGTCTGGACATTGCCCAGGTTTTTGCCAAGAAGGATTTTGACGTTGTTGTCCGCGACATCAACGACGACATCATCAAGGCTTCCGAGGCCCGCCTGAACAAGAGCCTGGACAAGCTGGTGGCCAAGGGCAAGATGGACGAGGCCAAGAAGGCCGACATCCTGGCTCACATGACCTTCACCACCGATCTGAAGGCTGCTGCCGATGCTGACCTGGTTGTTGAGGCCGCTATCGAGAACCTGGACATCAAGAAGAGCATCTTTGCCGAGCTGGACAGCATCTGCAAGCCCGAGACCATCCTGGCCTCCAACACCTCTTCCATCTCCATCACCGCCATCGCCGCTGCTACCAAGCGCGCCGACAAGTTCATCGGTATGCACTTCTTCAACCCCGCTACCGTCATGAAGCTGGTTGAGGTCATCCGCGGCGCTCACAGCTCCGACGAGACCTTCAACACCATCCGCGACCTGTCCGTTGAGATCGGCAAGGAGCCCGTCGAGGTCAACGAGGCCCCCGGCTTCGTGGTCAACAAGATCCTGATCCCCATGATCAACGAGGGCATCGACCTGGTGTACACCGGTGTTGCTTCCGTTGAGGGCGTTGACACCGCTATGAAGCTGGGCGCCAACCACCCCATGGGCCCCCTGGCCCTGGGCGATCTGGTGGGCCTGGACGTGTGCCTGGCCATCATGGACACCCTGTACAACGAGACCCACGATCCCAAGTACCGCGCCTCCCTGCTGCTGCGGAAGATGGTCCGCGCCGGCAAGCTGGGCCGCAAGACTGGCATCGGCTTCTACGACTACACCAAGAAGTAAGAAGCTCATTCATACTGCGCAAAACGACGGGCGGGAGCCCAAAACACTCCCGCCCGCCGTTGTGAAATACATATCTAGGAGGAAGGCAACAAATGGATCTGCACCTTTCCAAAGAGCAGGAAATGCTCCGCAAGATGTACCGTGACTTTGCCGAAAACGAAGTCAAGCCCCTGGCTGAGTGGGTGGACGAGAACGAGGCGTTCCCCGAGGAGACCGTCAAGAAGATGGCCAAGCTGGGCATGATGGGCATCTATTTCCCCAAGGAGTATGGCGGCGCCGGCGCGGACGTTCTGTCCTACGTCATGGCCGTCGAGGAGATGAGCAAGGTCTGTGGTACCACCGGCGTTATCATTTCCGCCCACACCTCTCTGTGCTGCGCTCCCATCTATGAGAACGGCACCGAGGAGCAGAAGATGAAGTATCTGCCCAAGCTGTGCTCCGGCGAGTGGATCGGCGCCTTCGGCCTGACCGAGCCCGGCGCCGGCACCGACGCCCAGGGCCAGCAGACCACCGCCGTGAAGGACGAGAACGGCAACTGGGTGCTCAACGGTTCCAAGATCTTCATCACCAACGCCGGCTACGCCAACGTGTTTGTGATTTTCGCCATCACCGGCATCACCACCGACAAGCGCGGCCGCAAGAAGAAGGAAATCTCCGCCTTCATCGTGGAGCGCACCGATCCCGGCTTCTCCGTGGGCAAGCACGAGAAGAAGATGGGCATCAAGGGCTCCTCCACCTGCGAGCTGATTATGGAAGATTGCACCATTCCCGCCGACCGTCTCCTGGGCAAGCAGGGGAAGGGCTTCGGCATCGCCATGAAGACCCTGGACGGCGGCCGTATCGGCATCGCCTCCCAGGCGCTGGGCCTGGCTGAGGGCGCTATTGAGGAGACCATCAAGTACACCAAGGAGCGCGTTCAGTTCGGTAAGCGTATCTCCCAGTTCCAGAACACTCAGTTCCAGCTTGCTGATATGCACGCCAAGACTGAGGCTGCCAAGTGGCTGGTTTACTCCGCCGCTATGAAGAAGCAGAACCATGAGCCCTACACCATGGACGCTGCCATGGCTAAGCTGTTTGCTGCTGAGACCGCCAGCGACGTGACCCGCCGCTGCGTGCAGCTGTTCGGCGGCTACGGCTACACCCGTGAGTACCCCGTGGAGCGCATGATGCGCGACGCCAAGATCACTGAGATCTACGAGGGCACCAGCGAGGTCCAGCGCATGGTCATTTCTGCCAACCTGGGCGTGAACTAAAGGAACTGGAGGGAAGTTACGATATGAAAGCAATCGTTTGTGTCAAGCAGGTCCCGGATACCTCCGGTGTGGTGGCGGTGAAGGAAGACGGCACCATGGACCGTGCCGCCATGGCTACCATCACCAACCACGACGACCTGGCTGCTGTCGAGGCCGCTCTGCGGATCAAGGACGCCACCGGCTGCAAGGTGGTTGTGGTTTCCATGGGCCCCCCGCCCGCCGAGGGTATGCTCCGCGAGCTGCTGGCCATGGGCTGCGACGAGGCCGTTCTGGTCTCCGCCCGTGAGTTCGGTGGTTCCGATACTTACGCCACTTCTCAGATCCTGGCTGCTGCCATCAAGAAGATCGGCGTGGACGACGACGACATCGTGTTCTGCGGCCGTCAGGCCATCGACGGCGATACCGCCCAGGTCGGTCCCCAGATCGCTGAGAAGCTGGGTATGCCCCAGGTCTCCTATGTGGCCGAGATCAACGTGGACGGCAAGGCTGTCACCGTGAAGCGTCTGCTGGAGGACGGCTACATGACCATCAAGGTCCAGACCCCCTGCCTGCTGACCTGCGTGAAGGAGCTCAACGACGCCCGTTACATGAGCGTCGGCGGCATCATGGAGTGCTACCAGAAGCCTCTGGAAGTCTACAACTATGAGACTCTGAAGGACGATCCCCTGATTGATGTTACTACCATCGGCCTGAAGGGCTCTCCCACGAATGTGTACAAGTCCTTCTCTCCCCCGGTGAAGGGCGCCGGTATGATGATGGAGGGCGCCGACAAGGCGACTGTCGAGAAGCTGGTCTCCATCCTCAACGACAAGCACATTATCTAATCGAAAGGAGAGCAATAGAATGGCTTTCAATAGTAGCGATACCGCCGCCTTCAAGGGCGTATGGGTTTTCTGTGAGCAGCGCGAGGGCGTTATCATGTCCACCAGCTACCAGCTCCTCTCCGAGGGCCGTAAGCTGGCCAATGACCTGGGCGTTGAGCTGTGCGGCGTGGTTCTGGGCAAGGACATCAAGGAAGAGTACCTGAAGGCTCTGGGCGGCTACGGCGCCGACAAGGTGTACTACTGCAACCACGAGCTGCTGGACGTTTACACCACCGACGCCTACACCAAGGTCATCTGCGACCTGGTGGAGGACAAGAAGCCCGAGATCTTCCTCATCGGCGCCACCAACATCGGTCGTGACCTGGGCCCCCGCTGCGCTGCCCGGCTGCACACCGGTCTGACCGCCGACTGTACCCACCTGGATGTGGACGTGGCCAAGTACAAGGAGTTCCTGAAGACCACCTCCACCATTGACGTGGACAACACCGTGTTCGAGGAGAACACCAACCTGAAGATGACCCGTCCCGCCTTCGGCGGTCACCTGATGGCCACCATCATCTGCCCCCGCTTCCGTCCCCAGATGTCCACCGTCCGTCCCGGCGTGATGCAGACCCAGCCCTACGACGAGGCCGGTGCTGCCAAGACCGTCATCGAGAACGTGGACGTCAAGCTGGACAAGTCCGACATCCATGTTGAGGTGCTGGAGGTCAAGAAGGCCGCCAAGAAGCTGGTGGACCTGATCGGCGCCGACGTTGTGGTCTCCGTGGGCCGCGGCATCTCCAAGGACGTGGAGGGCGGCATCAAGCTGGCCGAGGAGCTGGCTGGCGTCCTGGGCGGCGTCGTGGGTTCCTCCCGTGCCTGCGTGGATGCCGGCTGGATCACTGCCGACCATCAGGTGGGCCAGACCGGCAAGACCGTTCATCCCCGCATCTATGTTGCCCTGGGTATCTCCGGCGCCATCCAGCACCTGGCTGGTATGCAGGACTCCGAGTGCATCATTGCGGTGAACAAGAACGAGTCCGCCCCCATCTTCGACGTGGCTTCCTACGGCATCGTGGGCGACCTGTACAAGGTCACTCCCATGCTCATCGAGGCCATCCGGGCTGCCAAGGCTGCCAAGTAAGATCCCTTACATCAAAAATCACCGGCTGGATTCCAGCCGGTGATTTTTTCTGCCCGGAATGATTGCGCAGCAGGACGGAATGGGATATACTGATAAGCCGTAAGGAGGTGAGGAGAATGCTGGAACGCCATCCCAACAGCGTGCTGCTGCTGGGCGTGCTGGGCATTTCCATCTCCGCCATCCTGGTGCGATACTCCCAGGCCCCTTCGGTGATCACCGCAGTCTACCGCCTGGGCTGGACGGTACTGCTGTTGCTGCCGGCGGTACTCACCAAGTTCCGGCAGGAGCTCAAGCGGGTGCGGGGGAGAGATGTACTGCTGTGTACGCTCAGCGGAATCTGTCTGGCCCTCCACTTCCTCACCTGGTTTGAATCCCTGAAATGGACCGGTGTGGCGGTATCCACCGTGCTGGTGAGTACGGAAGTGATCTTCACCGCCCTGGGCTTTGCGCTCTTTCTGAAAGGTAAGATCCCGCCCCTGGGAGTGGCCGCCATCCTGCTGGCCTTCGGCGGCAGCGCAATACTGGCCCTGGCGGGAGGCGGACAGGGCAGCGAGTGGTATGGAAATATCCTGGCATTGTTAGCGGCTTTCTTTGTCGCTCTGTATACTTTGATTGGAAGAATACAGAGAGGATACCTTTCTACCACAGTATATACCTTTTTGACCTATCTGGCCTGCTTTCTGACCCTGCTGGTCATGGCGCTGGCCAGCGGCACCCCCCTGGTGGGCTATGGGGGACGAGAGTGGCTCATCGGTCTGGGTCTGGCGGTGCTGTGTACCCTGATGGGACACAGCCTGTTCAGCTGGTGCCTGAAATATCTGTCCCCTGCCTATGTGTCGGCTGCTAAGCTGTGCGAGCCGGTGTTCTCCGGGGTGCTGGCCGTCCCCCTGTTTGGAGAGATTCCCGCCCCTATGCAGCTGCTGGGCGCAGGAATTATCCTGGGAGCGGTGCTCCTCTATACCTGGGCGGAGCGGAAGGAAACCTAATCCTCTATGGCGATTTATGACGAAAGAATACGAACGGTAAAACTTTACAATTTATGGTAAAGATGTATAATTGAGTCATAGAATCGTACAAAGGGGGAGAACGCCATGCGAGAGCTGCTGCTGGAGAGTCCGGAGGGCTGCGGTTACCGCTATGCCATCCTGGTGGATGAGATGGCAGTAGGAGGGCTGTGCTGCGAGAGCTACGGCATCAAGGTGACCGGCCCGGATGGGGACAGTCAGGCGGTGCCCAATATCACGGTGAGCGTCGGGCGTATTGATGAGTTGGCCGAGCTGGTCCGGCGCAATCAGGTGTCGCCGGTGACGCTGCGGGATGTGGTGGAGGACTGGCTGTAAGAAAAATGGATAATGATGCAGATCAATGTAACGCTTTGCATTGACAGAGCCAGTAAAATCGGCTATGATATTGTCTGCTGAATCAACTGCTTTGCGCTCCGCTTGGGCAGACGTTCGAGAGGAAAAAAGACAAAAAACTGCTGTTTAGGCGGCAAAGTAGTTTGTTTCCCGCGGTGAGGGCCGCGGGAATTCTCTTTGTGGAGGACCTTTCCTCCCGGGAAAACAGCGGGGCTGAGGCCGGATATTGAACGGAATCGGCTCAGAAGGCCGCCGTCAGGCGGCCAAGCCAAGGAGGAAAAATCGTGAAAGAGAGAGAGACCTTTGCGTCCCGGCTGGGCTTTGTGCTCATCTCTGCCGGGTGCGCCATCGGCCTGGGCAACGTCTGGCGTTTCCCCTACATCGTGGGGCAGTACGGCGGCGCCGCCTTTGTGCTGATCTATCTGGTATTTCTGGTGGCCATGGGCCTGCCTATCATGGCAATGGAGTTTGCCGTGGGCCGGGCCAGCCGGAAAAGCATCATTGTGTCCTTCCAGGAACTGGAGCCCAAGGGCACCAAGTGGCACTGGTACGGCTGGTTTGGTATGGCGGGCAACTACCTGCTGATGATGTTCTATACCACCATTGCCGGCTGGCTGCTGATGTATTTCTTCAAGATCGCTGCCGGTCAATTTGAGGGACTGGACAAGTCTGGTGTGGAGCAGAGCTTCGGTACCATGATGTCTCAGCCTGGAATCCAGCTGCTCTTCATGGCCATTGTGGTGGTTCTCGGTATGGTGATCTGCAGCCGGGGCCTGCGCAATGGCGTGGAGAAGGCCAATAAGTTTATGATGCTCTGCCTGCTCTGCCTGCTGGTGATCCTGGCCATCCGGGCCATCACCCTGCCCGGGGCCATCAAGGGCCTGGAGTTCTATCTGGTGCCTAATTTCGACAACCTGATGTACGATGCCAACGGCAACTTCCGGCTGGGCGAGGCCATCTACGCCGCCATGGGACAGGCCTTCTTTACCCTGAGCCTGGGCATCGGCGCCATGGCCATCTTCGGCAGCTACATCGGCAAGGACCGCCGCCTCTTCGGCGAGACCATCAGCGTGGGTATCCTGGACACCTGCGTGGCCTTTGTGTCCGGCCTGATTATCTTTCCCTCTGCCTTCGCCTTCGGTGTCAATCCCGACGCCGGTTCCAACCTGATCTTCATCACCCTGCCCAATGTGTTCAACGCCATGCCCGGCGGACGGCTGTGGGGCGCGCTGTTCTTCGTGTTCCTGTTCTTTGCCGCCCTGTCCACCATCACCGCCGTGTTTGAGAACATCCTGGCCTGCTGGATGGACAAGTGGGGGGTGTCCCGTGGTAAGGCGGTGGCCATCAACCTGGTGCTTATCTTCCTGCTCAGCCTGCCCTGCCTGCTGGGCAACAACATCTGGAGCGGTATCAAGATCCTGGGCATGGGCGTCATGGACTTTGAGGACTTCCTGGTGAGCAACAACCTGCTGCCCCTGGGTTCCGTGATCTATCTGCTGTTCTGCTGCCTGTCCAAGAAGATTGCCTGGGGCTTCGACGGCTTCCTGGCCGAGGCCGACCAGGGCAAGGGCGTGCGCTTCCCCGCCAAGCTGCGGATGTATTTCACCGTGGTGGTGCCCATCATCGTACTGATCATCTTTGTCATGGGCTACATTGAGAAATTCGCATAGTCAAAACCTCCGGCTAAGCCGGAGGCTTGAGTAGGCCCTATAAGGGCCTGATACGGACGAAGCCCCTTAAGGGGCCCCGAAAGGTTTGCCGACTGCATTTCTTTCTCGGGCTACCCC
>NZ_NFIL01000110.1:0-930 GCF_002161755.1 Flavonifractor sp. An4
GCGGAGGAACAGGAGGTCTTGTCCCGCTATGTGGGCTGGGGCGGACTGCCGGATGCCTTCGACCCGGACAAGGAGAACTGGTCCAAAGAATACACGGAGCTGAAGGAGGCCCTGACCCCGGAGGAGTACGACTCGGCCCGGGGCTCCGTCCTCAATGCCCACTACACCAGCCCCGCCGTCATCCGCGCCGTCTATGAGGCTCTGGAGCACATAGGCTTCCAGCATGGCAACATCCTGGAGCCATCCTGCGGCGTGGGCAGCTTCTTCGGCTGTCTGCCGGAGAGCATGGCCGGGTCGAAACTGTACGGCGTGGAGCTGGACAGCATCAGCGGCCGCATCGCAAAGCAGCTCTACCCCAGGGCCCATATCACCGTGGCCGGCTTCGAGACCACGGACCGGCGGGACTTCTACGACATCGCCGTGGGCAACGTGCCCTTCGGAAATTACCAGGTGAACGACCGGGCCTACAACAAGCTGGGCTTCTCCATCCACAACTACTTCTTCGCCAAGGCCCTGGATCAGGTGCGCCCCGGCGGCATCGTGGCCTTCCTCACCAGCCGCTACACCATGGACGCCAAGGATTCCGCCGTGCGCCAGTATCTGGCCCAGCGGGCGGACCTGCTGGGGGCCATCCGCCTGCCCAACAACGCCTTCAAGGCCAACGCCGGCACGGAGGTGGTGTCGGACATCCTGTTCCTGCAAAAGCGGAGCACCCCGCAGGTCACAGAGCCGGAGTGGGTGCAGACCCGGGAAATGCCAGAGGGCTTCATGGTCAACCGCTATTTTCAGGAACACCCGGAGATGGTACTGGGCCAGCCCGCAGCCGAGAGCACCCAGTATGGGAAGCAGGACTACACCGTGGCGCCCATCCCCGGCGCGGACCTTGCCCAGCTGCTCCACGATGCGGTGGGCCATGTCCAGGGCCGCTAT
>NZ_NFIL01000111.1:0-887 GCF_002161755.1 Flavonifractor sp. An4
AGTGAATTGTCAAACTAAGTGCAACAGGAATTGAGTTCGAAGTCCCATAATTCCTGGGCAGAATGGAAATTCAAAACTTTGCGAGGCCTGGCGTTAATTAACGCCAGGTTTCGTTTTAGCGTGGCGGGAGCGACTCTGGATAGATTCCTGCCTTTTGGATAGAATTCCCGGAGCAGGCCATTGAGATTCTCATTTGTACCTTTCTGCCAGGCACAATAGGGATCGGTAAAATAGACATCGCAGTGCAGCCGTTCCTCAATTCTGCGCCAGTTGGCAAATTCCGTGCCTCGATCACAAGTAATAGTCTTGACCAACTGTGGCGGGAAGGCGGAAAGCACAGAGACGATCGCGTTCTCCATGGTCTCCGCCCTTCGGTCCGGAATCTTAACTGCAATGTAAAAGCGCGTCTTGCGTTCCGCCAGGGTGGCGAAGCAGGCCTTACTCTTGCCCTGGCCGCTCACCACCGTATCCGCTTCCCAGTGCCCGGCTTCTTTCCGGCTGTACACGGATCTATCTCGTTTGCGGATCGACTTACCCTTACTGTATTTTCCACGAGTTTCCTTGCTTCCATGGCTCTTTCCCTTGCGCCGCAGCACTTTCAAGTTCCCGTTCACCAGGTATTTCTCATAGACCCAACGGTAGATCGTCCGCCAGCTGGGTATCTTCAGTTCGCACGGTGTGCAGGCGATCTGCTCCGGTGACCATGTTGCTTTCAATTTTTCATTGATGTAGTCAATCACTTCTTGTGCGTGAAACATTCCACGATGGCAGTAGGACCGCCGCAACAGATACTTCTTTTGAGCTGTGTGTGGATAGTAAGTGGGAATGTCATACATATGTGTACAGTTCCGTCGTATCTCCCGCGAAATCGTGCTCACGTTCCTTCC
>NZ_NFIL01000112.1:0-872 GCF_002161755.1 Flavonifractor sp. An4
TGCCCGTATGCGGCCTCCAGCTGTGCAAGGCTCTGGAGGATGATGCTGACGCTGATCTCCCGGGAGCGGATGACGGAACTGATCTGGTCGAAGTCAGCGATGCACCCTGCGGCCCCGGCGGCGAAGTCGTCCAGGATAAGGCGGACTGGGACACGCAGACGGCCGCCCGGGCACTGGTCGGCATGGCGGCAGAGATTTTGAAGCGCCTGGGTGTAGAACAGCGTCGCCAGAGCGTCCATGGACCGGTCTGTGTCGCTGATGGTCAGGAACACGGCTGTCTTGCGGTCGCCAAGGCTCTGGAAATAGAGTTGGCTGGAGTTGGTAAACAGCTTCTCTGCCCCGTGGAAGGCAAAGGGGGACAGCTTTTCCGCCAGGAACGCCTGGATGCTGGCATAGGTCCTGGGGGACTTCTGAATGTTGCGGAGCATCTGATACTGCGCCGCCGCGAAGCTGTCGGGAGCGAAGGTGCAGACCTCCTCGAACAGCCGGTCAAAGCTGCCGTTCCCCATCTCCCGCAGGAGCCGGATCACGCTGCCCAGATGATGCTCCTGGCGGGGAAGATACTCCAGCACATAGGAAATCATGGCTGAGAGGGCCATCTGGGCGGCCTGCTCCCAAAACGGGTCGTTCTTTGTCTTGACGGGAGAGAGGGCGGCGGCGATTTGAAGAATGTCCTGCTCATGGCAGCACCCACGCTTTTGGTCGCGGCGCACATACATGAGCGGATTGTACCCGCAGGAAGAAGCGGCACAGTCCTGGAAGTTGATCTCGATGACCTGATAGCCGTTCTTCCGCAGGGCCCTGCCGGTCTTTTTGCACAGGCTGTCCTTGACGCTGGTGACGATGACGCTCTCACTGCACTGAAGGATGTT
>NZ_NFIL01000113.1:0-867 GCF_002161755.1 Flavonifractor sp. An4
TAGGCCTTGTTTTAAAAATTGCAGAGTATTGCATCATTTCAACAAAATGGCGATAGCGCCAATGTAAACGAAGGCAAGGAATGAGGAGTCGAGCTTATCATAGCGGGTGAAAATCCTGCGAAACCACTTGAGCTTCTGGAAAAAGCACTCAACCAGATGCCGCTCTCTGTAGGTATGCCAATCTATAGGCCAGGGATCACTGACATCGCTCTTTGGCGGGATTGTATAGGTGGCCTCCTGAGAAACAATGTACTCTCGGATCGCCTTTGCTCCGTACGCCTTATCTCCAAGGATATTGCTTCTCTCAATGTTGACCTGGCTGAGCAAAGAAACGGCATGGACGGAATCATGGTCGTTGCCGGAACTGAGCATGAAAGCCAGTGGATTGCCTAAGCCATCCACTAAAGTATGAATCTTCGTATTTCGGCCACCTCTGGACATGCCAACCGCTTTATCCTCGGTTTTTTTCCCCGCCATTGGCACTTTGATGTACCTTGCAGGATGTCGAGTCAATTGAGATGTTCTCAAAATCCGCATCTATGGACAGAGTCTTGAAGATCGCCTCAAAAATCCCCATGTCCTTCCACTTCCGAAAGCGGCTGTACACAGTCTGCCATGGGCCATATCGTTCCGGAAGCTCTCTCCACGGCGCCCCTCCTCTGGCAATCCACAGTATCCCATTCAGTGCACTGCGGTTATCACATTTTGCCGGGCGTCCGCGTTTCCCTTCCTTCGGATGTTCTGGCGGCAGCATATCTTTGATTCGATTCCATTCACTTTCTGTGAGTTCATATCGTTTTGTTCCCATATCAATAGTTTACTAAATCATATCCGTTTGTGCAACTTTTGTTTTTCAAACATGGCCTA
>NZ_NFIL01000114.1:0-836 GCF_002161755.1 Flavonifractor sp. An4
TATTCCGATTTCATTCGGAATTTTGGCGAGCGGCGGACCATCAGCATCCCGTGGTGGACCCTTCGGGATGACGGCCATAAGAGCAAAATGCCCCGCAACTGCACCATCGACTATAAGGTAGAACTGATCTCCAAGTATGTACGATGGGACCTGCTGGGCTATCAAAAAGGACAGCGGCTCAGGGACGAGGACAAAAAGGCCCATGAAATGCACATCGGATTCAGCCTGGAAGAAGCCAGACGCTGTAAAGCGAGCACCAATCCGATGTTCGTCAACCGCTTCCCTCTGGTACAGATGGAATTTACCCGGGCGGACAGCTACGGCTATATCAAGGAGGTATGGGGCCTGGAGACCCGCGCCAGCGCCTGTACCTTCTGCCCCTTCCATAAAAACCACTTCTATCAGTACCTTAAACAGCACGAGCCGGAGCAATACGCTCAGCTGGTTCAAATGGACGAGCTGTTGCGGGTCAAGGTGCCGAAACCGCCCATGGACTCTGACCTCTACATCTCACGGAGCAGAAAGCGGTTGAAGGATCTGACCCCGGAAGACTGTGCTGACGCAGAGTATTTTGATTACCGCGGAGAGCGGATTTGGAACGGCTTTTAAGGCCGCAGAACTACCAAAGAAGTAAGGAGGTAAACCAGATGAACCAACTGACATTGACAGACCACACTTATCTGTACCTGGGCTCTCTGTCCGAGGCCAGGCGCAGCGATGAGGCGGGGCTGTGGCGGGCGAGCCACCAGTGCAACATCGCCTGCAAGCAGGCCATTGAAGCGGCCATCCGGGCCGGCTTCGACGGTATGCACCTGAAAGCGGACTGCGCCCGCGGC
>NZ_NFIL01000115.1:0-830 GCF_002161755.1 Flavonifractor sp. An4
TCCTGGAGCCTGTCATATTGCAGATACCGCTGCATGGTGTAGAGTTCCGTCATGGAGTTGGAGATGGGGGTCCCGGTGGCGAAGATGACGCCCCGGTTCCCGGTCAGCTCGTCCAGGTAACGGCATTTCAGGAACATATCGCTGGACTTCTGGGCGTCAGAGGTAGAGAGGCCAGCCACATTCCGCATCTTGGTGTAGAAGGCCAGATTTTTATAGTGGTCCGCCTCGTCCACGAACATCCGATCAACGCCCAGCTGTTCAAAGGTCACCACATCGTCCTTGCGGTGGTTGGCCTGCAACTTTTCCAGCCGGGCCTTCAGAGACTTCCGCGTGTGCTCCAGCTGCTTGATGGTAAACCGCTCGCCCTTGGCCCTCTTGACCTCCAGGATGCCTTCTTCGATGTCGTCGATTTGTTCTTCCAGCATCCGCTTCTGCCGTTCCGGGCTCATGGGTATCTTCTCGAATTGGCTTTGGCCGATGATGACGGCGTCATAGTCCCCGGTGGCGATGCGGGCGCAGAACTTCTTGCGGCTGCGCTTCTCGAAGTCCTTTTTGGTTGTCACAAGGATGTTGGCGGAGGGGTAGAGCCGCAGGAACTCCGAGGCGGTCTGCTCGGTCAGGTGGTTGGGCACCACGAAGATGGACTTCTGGCACAGGCCCAGGCGCTTGGATTCCATGGCGGCGGCAATCATCTCAAAAGTTTTGCCCGCGCCCACCTCATGGGCCAGGAGTGTGTTGCCGCCGTACAGCACCCGGGCGATGGCGTTGAGCTGATGGGGCCGGAGCTGAATGGCCGGGTTGATGCCGCTGAAGGTGATGTGGCTCCCATC
>NZ_NFIL01000116.1:0-815 GCF_002161755.1 Flavonifractor sp. An4
TCCAACTCCATGACGGAACTCTACACCATGCAGCGGTATCTGCAATATGACAGGCTCCAGGAGCTGGACATGACCCACTTCGACAGCTGGGCTTCCAGGTTTGGAGAGACCGTGACGGCGCTGGAACTGGCCCCGGAGGGGACCGGCTACCGGGCACGCACCCGCTTCTCCAAATTCTTCAACCTCCCGGAGCTGATGAGCCTCTTCAAAGAGGTAGCGGACATCCAGACAGCAGATCAGCTCCATCTTCCCGTGCCGGAGGTGGAGTACCACAATATCGTCTGCCAGCCCACCGAATTCCAGAAGCAGATGGTCCAGGAACTGTCCAAGCGGGCGGGTAAGGTACATAGCGGCAAGGTGGAACCCAGAGAGGACAACATGCTCAAAATCACCTCGGATGGCCGCAAGCTGGGACTGGATCAGCGCATTCTCAACCCCCTGCTCCCGGACGACCCTGGGAGCAAGGTCAATCAGTGCGCCGGCAACATCCTGCGCATCTGGAGAGAGGGGGCGGCAGACAGGCTGACCCAGCTGGTATTCTGCGACATCTCCACGCCCCAGGGCGCTTCCGGGCAATTCACTGTCTATGACGACCTGCGGCGCAAACTTGTCCGCGGCGGCATCCCGAAAGAGCAGGTCGCCTTCATCCATGAGGCCGACACCGATGCACGGAAAAAAGCGCTGTTTGCTAAAGTGCGCTCCGGCCAGGTGCGCGTCCTGATGGGAAGTACACAGAAGATGGGGGCGGGCACCAATGTCCAGGACCGTCTCATCGCCATGCACGACCTGGACTGCCCCTGGCGGCCCCGGGACCT
>NZ_NFIL01000117.1:0-815 GCF_002161755.1 Flavonifractor sp. An4
TCCAACTCCATGACGGAACTCTACACCATGCAGCGGTATCTGCAATATGACAGGCTCCAGGAGCTGGACATGACCCACTTCGACAGCTGGGCTTCCAGGTTTGGAGAGACCGTGACGGCCCTGGAACTTGCCCCGGAGGGGACCGGCTACCGGGCCCGCACCCGCTTCTCCAAATTCTTCAACCTCCCGGAGCTGATGAGTCTCTTCAAAGAGGTAGCGGACATCCAGACAGCAGATCAGCTCCATCTTCCCGTGCCGGAGGTGGAGTACCACAATATCGTCTGCCAGCCCACCGAATTTCAGAAGCAGATGGTCCAGGAACTGTCCAAGCGGGCGAGTAAGGTACACAGCGGTAGTGTAAAACCCCAGGAGGACAACATACTCAAAATCACCTCGGATGGCCGCAAGCTGGGACTGGACCAGCGCATTCTCAACCCTCTGCTCCCGGACGACCCCGGAAGCAAGGTCAATCAGTGCGCCGGCAACATCCTGCGCATCTGGAGAGAGGGAGCGGCAGACAAGCTGACCCAGCTGGTATTCTGCGACATCTCCACGCCCCAGGGCGCTTCCGGGCAATTCACTGTCTATGACGACCTGCGGCACAAGCTTGTCCGAGGCGGCATCCCGGAGGAGCAGGTCGCCTTCATCCATGAGGCCGGCACCGAGGCGAAGAAGAAAGAGCTGTTCGCCAAGGTCCGCTCCGGCCAGGTGCGCGTCCTGATGGGAAGTACACAGAAGATGGGGGCGGGCACCAATGTCCAGGACCGTCTCATCGCCATGCACGACCTGGACTGCCCCTGGCGGCCCCGGGACCT
>NZ_NFIL01000118.1:0-807 GCF_002161755.1 Flavonifractor sp. An4
GTAGCCTAACCGCAAGGGGGGCGCGGCCGAAGGTGGGTTCGATAATTGGGGTGAAGTCGTAACAAGGTAGCCGTATCGGAAGGTGCGGCTGGATCACCTCCTTTCTAAGGAGACTTCAACAGAACAAGTTCTGTTGTAACGTCCTACGGTCAGCTTTCTGGAGTAGAGGTGACTTTCACGTTGTTTAATTTAGAGGGCACACGCATTGATGGGGGTATAGCTCAGCTGGGAGAGCACCTGCTTTGCAAGCAGGGGGTCATCGGTTCGAGCCCGATTATCTCCACCAAGAAGTGGACCGAGACGGGCCCATAGCTCAGCTGGCTAGAGCGCACGACTGATAATCGTGAGGTCGGTGGTTCGAGTCCACTTGGGCCCACCACTTACTTTTTTGCAAGAAAAAGTAAGCAAAAAGAACTTCCATAGAGATTCGAAGCCGGATCGAAGCACCTGGAGACAGATGTTTCGATCTGACCTTGAAAGAGGTTGGAAGTCAGCACCTTGAAAACTGAACAATGCAGATGGAAAGTATGAAGAGCAAGCAACAGAGGGCAATAACAGCAATGTTGTGGAACTTAAAGATAGAATGGCGAAAGCCGTTCTAGTGAATGGGTAAAACAATGTAGCCAATTGCAAAACTTCTGTGAGGCCTGCATAATTCATGATCGAATAGAGAACAGCTCAGAAATGGCTGTTCTACTAAGGTCAAGCTATAAAGAGCGCAAGGGGAATGCCTTGGCATCAGGAGCCGAAGAAGGACGTGACAAGCTGCGATAAGCTGCGGTGAGCTGCACATAAGCTTTGACCCGC
>NZ_NFIL01000119.1:0-792 GCF_002161755.1 Flavonifractor sp. An4
CCGATTTCATTCGGAATTTTGGCGAGCGGCGGACCATCAGCATCCCGTGGTGGACCCTTCGGGATGACGGCCATAAGAGCAAAATGCCCCGCAACTGCACCATCGACTATAAGGTGGAACTGATCTCCAAGTATGTACGGTGGGACCTGCTGGGCTATCAAAAAGGACAGCGTCTCAAGGACGAGGACAAAAAGGCCCATGAAATGCACATCGGATTCAGCCTGGAAGAAGCCAGACGCTGTAAAGCGAGCACCAATCCGATGTTCGTCAACCGTTTTCCTCTGGTACAGATGGAATTTACCCGGGCGGACAGCTACGGCTATATCAAGGAGGTATGGGGCCTGGAGACCCGCGCCAGCGCCTGCACCTTCTGCCCCTTCCATAAAAACCACTTCTATCAGTACCTCAGACAGCACGAGCCGGAACAATACGCTCAGCTGGTTCAAATGGACGAGCTGTTGCGGGTCAAGGTGCCGAAACCGCCCATGGACTCTGACCTCTACATCTCCCGGAGCAGAAAGCGGTTGAAGGATTTGACCCCGGAAGACTGTGCTGACGCAGAGTATTTTGATTACCGCGGGGAGCGGATTTGGAACGGCTTTTAAGGCCACAGAACTACCAAAGAAGTAAGGAGGTAAACCAAATGAACAAACCAACGCCGGCAGACTACCCCTATCTGTACCTGGGCTCTCTGTCCGAGGCCAAGCGCAGCAATGAGGCGGGGCTGTGGCGGGCGAGCCACCAGTGCAACATCGCCTGCAAGCAGGCCATTGAAGCGGCCATCCGGGCCGG